>CAMLEL010000198.1 GCA_946478935.1 uncultured Armatimonadota bacterium | reverse complement strand
GCTGATTTTCTATGGTTTTGTGGCGCTCTTCGTGGCGACGAGCTTATTGGCAGCTGCAACCTACGCTCCCCTCATCGGGATTCCCAACTGGCATAAGGGTGCGTACTACCTGGCGTACGAGTTCTTCTTCGACGTCATGGGCTTATTCTTGGTCGTTGGACTCGTGTGGGCGCTCATTCGTCGTCCGAAACACCCGTTCTTGACGACCGATTGGCGGGACTACGCCACGCTTTGGTTGATCTTGATCGTTGCCATCACGGGGTATTGGCTGGAAGCGGCGCGCATCTGCTTGGAACCCAAGGAATGGGACCGCGCTTCCGTGGTTGGCTATGCCTTGGCGCAGGCGCTTCCCGCGCAAAGCATCCCGATGTACCAGTTCGTGTGGTGGTTCCACATGGCATGGATTTTCCTGTTCTTCGCCGTCATTCCGCAAATGCGCATTCGTCACATCGTGATGGCAATCGCATCGACGGCCGGCAAGCCTGATCAGCCTTGGGGTGAGTTGAAGCCGATCACGATGGAAGAGGTGGAGCAGACCGAGCAGATCGGGGTGAAGTTCGCGAAGGACTACTCGCGGTGGCACCTCATGTCGCTCGATGCTTGTATGGAGTGTGGCCGCTGTACGGAGGTCTGTCCGGCAAACCGGGTGGGCAAAATACTGAATCCGAAGCTTGTCGTTCAGGACATCCGGGCCGCAATGACGGACGGCCGAGAAGTAGCGGAAGCCGTCTCGGAGGAAGCGCTCTGGCAATGCACCACGTGCAATGCCTGCGTTGAGGCGTGTCCTGTCTTAATCCGCCACGTCGACATGATCGTCGATGCTCGGCGACTACTCGTGGCGGAAGGGCGGCTGAGCGGCACGGCCGCCACGATGCTCCGCCAAACCGCCTCAACCAGCCACGCTTGGGGCCAACCGGCAGCCGAACGTGAAAAGTGGATGGAGGGTCTCGACATTCCGCTTTGTCGCGACGGCGTCGAGTTTGAGTATCTGTTTTGGGTCGGATGTGCGGGCGCTACGGACCCCGGAGCGATCAAGACCACCAAGGCTGTGGCAGATCTGCTCAAAAAGGCAGGGATCAAGTTTGCCTGCCTGGGTCAAGAGGAAGCTTGTACGGGCGACCCGGCTCGGCGAGTTGGTGAGGAGTTCCTCTACCAGGAAAGGGCGATGGGCAACATCGCGACCTTTGAAAAGTATCGTGTCCAAAAGGTGGTCACCGCATGTCCGCACTGCATGAATACCTTCAAAAACGAGTATGGGCAGTTTGACGGGAAGTTGGAGGTCTTCCACCACACCCAACTGCTGCAACAGCTGATCTCGAAAGGCGCGCTGCTTGCTGCCAAGGCCCCCGCGCGAGAAGTCGCGATTCACGACCCATGCTACTTGGGCCGTGTGAACAACGAGGCTGACGCACCCCGAGCATTGCTGGGGCGAGAATCGAATCTTAACGACACATCCCACGTTCCGAGCAGCTCTGATGAGCCGGAACACTATGGTCGCAAGACACTGTGCTGCGGAGCCGGCGGCGGACGGATGTGGATGGAGGAGCCGCCCGAGCAGCGACCCGCTTCCCGGCGCGCTTCCGAACTGGTAGCAACCGGAGCCAAGACCATCGCTTTGGCTTGCCCGTTTTGCCGAATCATGCTCGACGCATCGATCAAGCAGGTGTCGGACGAGGCAATTCGGCTTGTCGACCTTGCCGAACTGCTTCAGGAGGCCAACACCGATCGAGGGTAAGCAATCGCAAAAGCTTTTGGTGGCTTCCCCGGCAAAGCTGAATCTATTTCTCGCCGTCGGAAAGAAGGATGCCAGTGGCTACCATCCGATTCGGACGATTTTCCAGGCGATCGGCCTGTTTGATCGTGTGGAAATTGACTTGAATGTGACGGCAACCAGGGTCGAATTCGTCGGCGACAGCATTGCCGAGCAAAACACGGTTAGCAAAGCTCTCAGGCTCCTTTCAGAATTCGCCGATCTGCCCCAAATGGGGATTCGCATCGAAAAAGTAATCCCTACTCAGGCGGGTTTGGGCGGTGGCTCTTCCAACGCCGGTGCAGTCATCCGAGCCGTGCGTCATCTTGCGCCCGAGCGAATCACCGAAATGGACGCCTTTACGGTGGCGCAGGCCGTGGGCGCCGACGTCCCCTTCTTCCTGGTCGGTGGCCAATGCCGGGCAGAGGGCTATGGCGAGATTTTGGAGCCATTGCCTGATCCTGAGCCAACTTGGACACTCGTCCTAAAGCCACTTTACGGTCATTCGACCGCCGAAATGTATGCCGCTTTGGATGAGCTTCCCTATGAATTTGCCGAGTTCCCTGGCGTGGTCGGATACAACGACTTCGAGCGGGCCGCGTGCGACACCACCGATCTGGCAGAACGTCTGGGCATCTTTGGAGCGTCAACGGCTGCCATGACCGGCTCTGGGTCAGCCGTTTACGGACTGTTTGGAAGCAAAGAAGACGCCCTGGCGGCAAAATCCAGGTCCGATGCGGAAGGATTGGGACAATCTTGGGTCGTCCCTTTTCTGAATCGAGCAGAAAGTTTGCGCATTTGGACTGAAGATTAGACGCGCTCTGCCGATGATCCTAATCGTGCAGTCAGCCGTCGTGAACAAGGTCGATCCAAAAGTTACGGAACAGTTCTTACTTACTCAAGCCGATGTGGTGGATGCATCCGTCTGGTTTGAACAGGGTGAGCTGAGCGCCCACGTAACGCTGCTCGATACAGCAAGCATCACCCCGCGCGAACTGAGATTGCGGTGTGCGTGCGACCTGGGCCTTCACCTGACGCCTCGGCACTTTGTGTGCCTCACCGCACGGCCCAAAGCAGCTTAGTCTTCGCTGTCTTCTGCTTCTGGTTCCAGATCAGTGTCCATCGAGGGCGCTTTCGGCGTTTCGCTTTCCAAGGATAGAAAAGCAATGTTCTTCGCCTGCCGGTTGGGGCAGTTATTGCAAACGAACACGACGTTCGAGCCAGCGAGCCATGTCGGGAGTTTGTCGAGCGGACGTCCGCAAGTGGTGCATTGAATCATTCGAAAGTTTCTCCAACCGTTTCACGGTAGTGTTGAACCGTTTGCCGATGGCTGATATAGCCATTGATCAGCATGATGGCGGCTGCACCGAAGTACAGCAGGAATAGCCAGTTCTCTCTTTTTTGGCCGGGGTCGCGAATCGCTTCATCTCCACCGAGGAAGGGCAATCCGATGCATCCAAGAAGGAACAGCACGCCGGCAATCCAGAAGTAAGTGTTTTTGTACCACGCCGGTTTGGGAATCGGCTTGTTCGGCTTGGCGTCTGACACGGAATTCAGATTGTACCGAAAATCCCCTTTCCGTAACTTCTTAAGTCCCGCCCTGGACCGGCAGGTCTGCGTACTCGGCATACCTCTGGAACAGGTTGTGGGCGGCGGGGTAGCAGGAATGGGGAGACATGAAATGCGGGAATTCGAATGTGATGATTTTTTCCGCGACTTGAGCAGCCGTCTCCAGCTTGAAACGGAGATAGCGCCAATCCGCCGGTGGGAATTTGATCGGCATGTCTCGATCGAATGACTCGAGGTTGGACCAGATCGTTATCCCGTGCTTTGCACCCAGGTCGGCAATTCCCTTTACAAAATTCGGGAGTTCCTGATAGTGGACTTGACCATCCTGAAAAGCGCAAAGGTCGAATGCGCCCTTCGTCGCCTCGAAGATTCGGTCCCAATGATCGAAGCTCTCGCCGAGGGTCAGCGCGTTCTCACCCAGCTGTTTGGCGCCCTGCGGGTAGGGGGAAATCAGGACGGGAACATCCTTCAGATCTTTACAGGCCCGTCCGATCCCATTGAAGAGTTCGATAATGTGGGCATCATTTCGGCCCGTCTCATGGCTGAGATACCAACCCGCGAAGCTGGGGTGGTGTCCATATCGGTCCACTGCCTCGCGAAGAAATGCCTGATTCACCTCGACTTCCTTCCACCAGGTGCGGCGCATCCAGTGAAAGCCTGAATCATAGGTTCCGAAGAAGACCTTGAGGCCGAATTCGTCGGCAAGGGAGTAGAAGGTTTCGCCGACGTCCTCGTAAATCGGCAATAGGTCAGGGATGCTTTTGGCGGGGAAAATGCACTTGTTTTGATAGCCAGCGCGAATGATGATAACCGTATCGATGCCGATGCGCGAATAGAGCTCGAACTCTCGTCGCCACTGCTCGCGGGCCCAGTTCTGCGATGGAATGTCGTGCGTGATCTCATCGAGGAAAGTCCCGGAGATTCGGGGGGCGATCGGCATGATCGCGAGGTTACCTAGCCTGGATTAGAATGTAGGTATGGGCGAGAAACACTACTCAAACGAGGACATTACGGTGGTCTGGAAACCAGAGGTGTGTATCCACTCGACCAACTGTTGGCGCAGCCTGATCCGCGTGTTCAATCCCAAGAAGCGACCCTGGGTCGATATGAAGGGAGCCAGCACCGCAGAAATCATCGCAACCGTCAACAAATGCCCGTCCGGCGCCCTGAGCTACATCCAGAAGGATGAGGTCAAGTCAGATCACTCAGCCTGACCACACCAAGCGAGATAGAACCGATTGCGCGCTTGCCGGGCGCGCTCGACGAGGTTCTCGCCGCCCACCACATTGAGGTGGCCCATCTTGCGCCCTGCCTTTGCCTCAGATTTTCCGTACCAGTGCACGTGGACTCCGGGATCTTCCATTGCGGCGGCCAGGGCCGAACGAAGATCAGCGGCACCCACCTGACCCAACAGATTCGCCATGCACGTCGGCAATCCCTGAGGCGAGCTCAAGGGCAGGCCCATCACCAGACGTACGTGCTGTTCAAACTGTGAAACCCCACCCCAATCCAGGGTGTAGTGCCCGGTGTTATGGGGACGCGGGGCAATCTCATTGACGAGGAGACTGCCGGATTCCGTCTCGAAAAGCTCGACCCCAAACAGGCCCTCGCCTCCTACTGCTTCAACGGCAGCGATCGCGATTTCGCCAGCATCGACACCGCTCGGATAGACCCAATCACAGACATGGTTGGTCTGGACCGTTTCCATCGTTGGAAAGGCTCCACGATTGGCCCTGTCGATAAAGACCATCACCGCAAGCTCTCGACGAAAATTGACGAATCCTTCCGCGAGCCAGCCGCCGCTGTCCCAAAGTGGGCGGTGTGATTCCAATTCTTCGAGGTTTCTCGCATACCGAGTTCCTTTGCCGTCATAACCTCCAAATCGAGATTTGATGACCATGGGGAAGCCGATCTTTTCGGCAGCCTCACTGGCCCGAGTCAGGGCAATCGCGGGCGGCGAAGGAACACCGGCATTCAATAGAGCATTTCTCTGGGCCAATTTGTCCTGGATGGTTGACAAACAGTCGATTCCGGGCAGT
>CAMLEL010000197.1 GCA_946478935.1 uncultured Armatimonadota bacterium | reverse complement strand
CCTCTCCCTTTCGTCGTTCCTCCTCCAAGGAGAGGGGGCACGCTTTAAAACGATCCAAGTGCCCCTTTACTTGCTGTCGCGCTCGATGACGACGGTGATCGACTGGAGCGGCGGCATGCCGGGCATCTGACCCGGTTCCACGTTGGTGAGTTTGGATTCCGACCGGTTCAGCTTGGCGGTCTTCACATCGAAGTAGCCAATGGATTGCACGTGAAAGGGCTTCTTGGGGTTCTCGAAAACATCCAGCTTCGACTCGATTTTGGCGATGCCGTCGGTCATGCTGACGAGCTTGGAAGTGCCCTTGACCCTGGTTTTGGTGTCGTCGTCGAGGGTCTCGTCGATCTTGACCGTTTCACCCACTTTGAGGGGCACGCTTGGGCGGTAGGTCAGAAAATTCATAAACACAGGTTGCTTTTTCTCTTTTGGAACGCCCTTCTCTATAGGGGTTCCAAATTTACTGTAGCGGACGACGCGGGGGTCGCTTGGCACCTGTTTCTGCTCCTGACCCATGACGGTGATCACGATGTCATAGGTTTTGGACTCGATATCGGCCTCGCCGTTCTCGTGGACCTTCTTGACCTCGTGGCTCATTTTGCCAAGGATGGAGATGTCGTACTGGCCGGTATCCAGCCTCATGCTGAGGCCGTAGATGTCACGCTCGCCCACGGCGAACGTTCTGGCCAGCGAGAACACATCCTGTGACCATGCGAGAGCGAATGTCAGGAGGAAACCAACCGACACGATTCGGCGAAGCATCATCCTATTTTACGCCCCGTTAACTTTGGCTACGGTAGCCTTTGCGCTGATGATCGCTTCTCTTGCCTTGGCGCTGCTGACTGCACAGGTTCCGGCAAATCAAAAGGTTTCTGACACGTTGATGCCGAACGCCCAGTTTCTCCGGCCGGTTGGGACGGTAACGACGATTCCAGCGCGACCGGTGGACGTGGCGGTTCATCCCAACGGAAAGTGGCTCTATGCCAAAGAGAACCGGGGCTTGACGGTCATGGACACGGCAACTGGGAAGGTCATCCAGGCGCTTCCGGTGAAGGGAGGCTCGTCTCAGACGGGGTTGGTCGTCCACCCGGATGGCGAGTGGCTGTTTGTCTCCAACGCCGCGTCATCGGTTTGGCAGGGAAAGATCGGCGCCGATGGCAAGGTTGCGTGGGAAGGCGAGTTTCCCCTGCCCAAGCCCAAGCAGGGAGGGGAGGCGTATCCGACCGGGATGGCCCTGGACTCTGATGGGCGAACATTGTACGTGTGTGCTTCGCGCTCGAACCAGATTGTGAAGGTCGATTGGTGGGGGCAGAACCCGATGGCGTCATTCGACACGGACCTCGCGCCCTACGATCTGGCGCTGAGCGGCGGCAAGCTCTATGTGTCCTGTTGGGGCGGAAAGCGACCTGGCAAGGGCGCGAAAGTGGCGCCCTCGGCCGGTACGGATGTGGAGGTCGATGAGCGCGGCATCGTGAAGGGCGCGACGGTTGCCGTCCACGATTTGTCTGGCGGGACGTACAAATCGGTTCCGACCGGCCTCCAACCGAGCGATATCGAGGTGGATGAGACGGGTCGAGTGTTTGTGGCGAACGCCAATCACGATACGGTCCTGATGATCGCGCCTGATCTGAGTCGTACGAAGTCGATCGTGGTCAAGCCGAACGCGAATCTACCGTTTGGCAGCGCGCCCAATGCGTTGGCGATCGTTGGCAACCGGCTTTATGTGGCCTGCGGCGGGAATAACGCGGTTGCGGTAGTGGAGCTTGGCTCCGAGCCAAAGGTTGCGGGGTTCTTGCCGACAGGTTGGTATCCGGCGGCTCTGGCTTCGAATGGAACTCAGCTGTTCGTTGGGAATGCCAAGGGGGTGGGCTCCCGGCTGAAGCGTGCGGATGGGTCTTATGGGGTCTACAACTTCACCGGCTCACTCCAAAGGATCGACCTGGCCGAGCTGAATCGCTTGGCGACCCACTCGGCGACGGTGCGGCGGACCAATGCCACGGCTGAGATCATGAAGGCGATGGAGGCTGAGGAAGAGGAGTCGGTGCAAACCCACGACGAGCCGCTTGTCCCGGTTCCCGATCGCCTCGGAGAAAAGAGCGCGATCCAGCATGTGGTCTACATCATCAAAGAGAATCGGACGTACGACCAGGTGTTTGGCGATATCGCCAAGGGCGACGGTGATCCCAAACTGTGCATCTTTGGAAGGAACGTCACGCCCAACCACCACGCTTTGGCGGAGCAGTTCGTGCTCTTGGACAACTACTACTGCAACGGGATCAACAGCGCGGACGGGCATGCATGGAGCGTGGAGGGCAATGCGACGAGCCACCTGGAACGCTCCTTTGGCGGCTGGACTAGGAGCTATCCCTTTGGCGACGATCCGCTCTCGGCGAGCAGCAGCGGATTCATTTGGGACAACGCTCTGAGGTGGGGCAAGACGTTCCGGAACTATGGCGAGTTCGACTATGCGGAACCGGCGCAAAAGGGAGCGACTTGGAAGCAGATCTACGACAATTGGCGGGCCGGGAAACCGCAGAAGTTCACGCAGAACATCGGCGTCGAGCGGTTGCGGCGGTACTCCAAGCCCAATTATCCGGGTTGGAACATGCGGATTCCAGACGTGCTGCGAGCCGGTGTCTTCGTGAAGGACGTGGAGGCGTACAATCGGGCCGGATACTTCCCCAACCTGACCATCGTGTTCCTTCCGCAGGACCACACAAGCGGCACAACGCCCGGTGAGCCGACGCCTCGGGCCACCGTAGCGGACAATGACCTGGCGCTGGGCCGGGTTGTGGAAGCCTTGAGCAAGTCTCGGTATTGGAAGAAGATGGCGATCTTCGTGATCGAGGACGACCCGCAAAATGGGTTCGATCATGTCGATGGGCATCGGTCGATATGTCTCGTCATCAGCCCTTATGCCAAGAGGAACAAGGTTGTCAGCAAGTTCTACAACCAGACGAGCGTGTTGGCGACGTTCCAGCGGATGCTCGGAATTCCACCGATGAACCAAATGGATGCCCGCGCTCCGATCATGTATGACTGTTTTACCGACAAGCCAAACCTTCAACCGTACAAGGCTTTGGCCAACCGGGTGCCATTGGATGAGTTGAACCCGGCCAGATCGGCATTGCGGGGCGAGGCACTCAAATGGGCGGACCTGTCGACCAAACTTCCCCGCCACAAGCCGGACCTGATGGATGCCCAAGAAGCAGACTGGTTCAACCGTGCGCTCTGGTTTTCACAGAAGGGCGCGAAGCCTTATCCGGCGGCGTGGGCCGGCGCGCATGGGCGGGGGTTGAAGAAGAAGGGCTTGGTCATCACGGACGACGACTGACTGTCTTGCCAGAGGGCGGATGATTGCCTCAAGACAACGTCCTCCGTTCGGTCGACAGTCGCTGTCCTGCGAAATGCCGCTGTCATCGCAGCGAACAGCCCGCTGACAAGCCTTTAAGTTAAGCGTGCGGCTGGGGTAAGGTTTCACCCGATGCCGAGACTGGAAGTGCGCGACATTGCCATGCAGTTCCCAGCGGTTCGTGCGTTGGACGGCGTGTCGCTGACCTTTGAATCCGGTGAGGTTCACGGCATCGTCGGCGAGAATGGCGCTGGCAAGAGCACGCTCATGAAGATCTTGAGCGGACTGCAGGCTCCTTCATACGGGACGATCCTGCTCGACGACAAGCCCATTGTCCTTTCCGGCGTTCGCGATGCCCAACGACACGGCATCGGCATGATTCACCAAGAGTTGAATCTGGTGGATGAGTTGACGGTGGCAGAAAATGTCTTCCTGGGCCG
Organism: uncultured Armatimonadota bacterium; assembly: GCA_946478935.1. Next base: position 1,576 of record CAMLEL010000197.1, on the reverse strand, counting down.
TGAAGTCGTCAAGGCGGGGATTCTGGATCGGGCGAGCATGGCGGCGACCACCAGGCAGTACCTGGCGATGGTTCATGCGCCCTTTCCGCCGGAAACGAAGGTCGGGGACCTGTCGATCGCCGGGAAGCAATTGGTAGAAATTGCCAAAGCGTTGGCCCAGAATGCTCAGATTTTGATCATGGACGAGCCGACGGCGGTGCTGAGTGACCCGGAGGCCGAGGCGCTGTTCGAACTGATCGCCAAGCTCAAGTCGGAGGGGGTAACGGTGCTGTACATCTCGCACCGGCTCGCGGAAGTGTGTGCGATCTGTGATCGAATCACGGTGCTTCGTGATGGCCAATTGGTGACGACGATGCCCGGATCGGAGGCCAACCCGGCCATGTTGGCCAACTCGATGGTCGGCCGGGAGCTGGCAGATTTTTATCCTCCCAAGACGCCACCCACGCAGGGCGATCCGATTTTCGAAGTCGAGAACGCGCGAGTACACGGACACGTGTACGATGCGTCCTTCTCTGTGCGGCCAGGCGAGAACGTCGGATTGAGCGGGTTGGTTGGCGCTGGGCGAACGGAATTGGCGGAGGCGATCATCGGTGTGCGTCCTTTGCAGGGCCAAATCCGACTGGATGGCAAGCCGGACCGCATTCGCAATCCGCGCGAGGCGATGAAGCTGGGGATTGCTTATGTGAGCGAGGATCGGAAGGGGCTTGGCCTGATTTTGAGCCTGGATACAGTTCAGAATGGTTCTTTGGCCAGTCTCCCGAAGTTTGGTGTGATCGTTGACCGTCGAGCGGAGCGAGAGACGGCGTTGCGCTGGAAGCAGAACCTGGACATTCGGGTGGGAGATTTGAACGCGCCCGTCATGTTTTTGAGCGGCGGCAATCAGCAGAAGGTGTCGCTGGCGAAGTGGCTGGAGACGAATCCGCGCGTTTTGATTCTGGACGAACCCACACGGGGGGTGGATGTGGGGGCCAAGAGGGAGATTTATAACTTGATTCAAGAGTTGTCGGCGAATGGACTCGCCTGTATCGTGATCTCGTCCGAGTTACCCGAGATCATCGGCTTATGCCATCGGGCAGTGGTGATGCGGGAAGGTCGGGTGACTGGTGAAGTTTCGGGCGCGGATCTCAATGAGGAAGCGATCATGCAGCTTGCGGCGGGAGTTGTCGCGGCGTGAAAGTCAGCAACTTCTTTCAAGAGTTTGGAGTTCTGATCGCTTTCGCGCTGCTGTTTGCGATCAGCTTTGCGACTCGCGGCACCACGTTTCTGCAGTTTGAAAACCTGCGCAATATCTTAAGCCAGAGCGCGATCGTGGGGATGATCGCGATCGGGATGACGTTCGTGATCATCTCGGCGGGAATTGATCTTAGCGTGGGCAGTCTTTCTGCCCTTTGCGGAGCCCTCTGCGTTTTGGCTCTGAACAAGGTTGGGCCAAGCGGGCCGACCGGGGCCATATTGGCGGCACTGGCGGCGGCGGTCGCGATTGGATTTGGAGCCGGCCTGCTGAATGGCGCATTGATCGCATTTGGCAGAGTCGCACCGTTCGTGGTGACGCTCGCGGGATTGGCTTGGTACGGAT
>CAMLEL010000196.1 GCA_946478935.1 uncultured Armatimonadota bacterium | reverse complement strand
CGATCCCAGCCGACACGGCTGCCTCCTTGGTATTATTGATCGGTTCTTCCCGACCAGTTTGGGAAGTCCGGAAGAATGACTCGCTCATCTGGGATTCAATTTTCGCAAATTGGCGCCCGAGAGCCTCAGACTTCCATCAACTCCGCTTCTTTCTTCTTGGCGAAATCGTCGGCTTGATGAACAAATTGGTCCGTGAGCTTTTGGACTTTGGTTTCGTTTCCTTTGACGTCGTCCTCGGTGATTTCTTTTTTCTTCTCCAGCCCCTTGAGGTGCTCGATCGCATCACGGCGGACGTTTCGGATGGCCACGCGGCACTGCTCGGTCCGAGCGTTCACCTGCTTGACCATGTCCTTTCTTCGCTCTTCCGTCATTTGAGGGAAGTTCAAGCGCAGGCCACCCCCATCGTTGACGGGGGATATCCCCAAATCGCTCTTCAAGATCGCACGCTCGATGGTGGGGATCATCGCCTTGTCGTACGGTTGAATGTACAGTTGGCGAGGTTCGGGAACGCTGATGTTGGCGACCTGCGTCACCGGGGTATCGGTTCCGTAATAGTCCACATGAACCCGCTCGAGTACCGTCGTGGTGGCCCGGCCCGTGCGGTACGTGCCAAAGTCGTGAACCATGGCATCGATTGCCGCCTTCATCCGGTGCTCTGCGTCCTGCAAAATTGAATGTACTGACATTTACTCTCCTCCGACGAGAGTGCCCTCGTTTTGGCCTTGAACGGCCTGGACAAGCGCGCCTTTTTTGTTGAAGTCTAACACGATCACGGGGAGGTGGTGTTCCCGGCACATCGTAAAGGCCGTTTGATCCATAACCGCCAATCGCTTTCCGATTGCCTCCGAAAACTCCAAGGATTCGTATCGCACGGCGTCAGGAAACTTTTTGGGATCCTTGTCATAGACTCCGTCGACCTTGGTTGCCTTGATTAGCACTTCTGCGTCGATTTCGAGCGCACGAAGTACGGCAGCGGTATCGGTGGTGAAGTAAGGATTGCCGGTTCCTGCGGCGAAAACGACGACCCGATCCTTTTCCAAGTGACGCACCGCGCGTCGCCGGATGAAGTTTTCTGCCACTTGTGAAATTGCAATGGCGCTTTGGACTCGTACGGGAACGCCTGCCTTTTCGATAGCCGATTGCAGGCCCAATGCGTTCATCAGTGTGCCCAGCATTCCCATCTGATCTGCGACTGATCGATCGATGCCACCCTCAGCCGAAAACTGTTCTCCACGAACGAAGTTTCCGCCTCCGACAACGACTGCAACTTGGATACCCAGCTGGTGGACAGCGGCAATTTCCTGGGCGATGTAATTGAGGATTTGCGGACTCAGGCCGAATCCCTCCCCGCCAGCAAGTGCCTCGCCGCTTAGTTTCAAGAGGATACGGCTGTAAGGCTTGCGCGAGATCATTCCAAAAGCGCATCGTACCCTCTTGCGAGAACCTTTTGGCGCTCAGTGGAGTCAAACTCGTCATGATTCGCAAAGTGTGGCTGATCGGAGCCTCGACACTTATGTCCGCAATGAGCATGGCTCAGGCTCTGTCGGCGTCGGAGCAAGAGGTTGATCAAGCCTTTAAGAATCTGAGATCCACGCCGAATGCCCTACTTCGGATGATGGGAACCGAATACTTTGGCTCCACCCAAACACCGTTCGCTTCGGACCTCTTTTACAATCGACCCGCGATATCGAACTTGCAGGACTTGAAAATGGAGCTCGTCGAAGCCAGGAACTCCATCCAGGAGCGGCGCGTGGTTGCGGATGGTCGCCATGTGTGGGGAGTCGACCTGCTGAAAAACACTTATTCGACAGCTCGTTACGGCTCGTACACCGCCACCAAGCCGACCGACTATGAGCAAAACGCATTCCAGTCGCTGAACGTTTATGCTGCCGGACAGAGCGCTTGGCAGGCAAGGATGGCCAGGGAAGTTTGGAGCGGCACCGATGCGATCTACCGACCTTGGATTCCGCCGTCGAGCAACCGGTCGGAGTACACCGTCGAGGGTGGAGCGACTTCGCCCGATGCGGTCGTGACGACGCGAAACTATGTTTCGACCGCGGCAAAGAAGTTTCATACCTATTGGGTCACCAAGGCAGGGACTCCTACCCGATCGCTTACGTTCGAGCTCGACCAGGACAATGTAGGGAACTGGAATCTGACAGCCGTGTACTTTTCGGACCGTGCAACGGTTGGTACCGTTCAGCGCTTGATTGACTGGAAGCTCGATGTCTATACAGGCACACTTCCTTCGACCGGCATCTTTAGCTACATTCCGCCGGCTGGCGCCCGAGCCGTGGCTGGTCCCCGGCCGAACGGCTCAGGCTAATTCCGCCGAAAAGGTGTCCCATGCATCTTCGGTCGGTGCGCCGCGCATCAGGATCGCGGCCACCTCTCCGCGGGTCACCGCTGCGAAGCACTCCTCGTCTTTGGTCGGTTCGATCAGGTTCTTCCATGCTGACTCAGGGTCCGTGCACGCAAACGTAAAACTTCTTTCGCTCGGTGGCGAAACCGCCAGGAGGGCGTCGGAAGCTGTGTTGAAGTAAGCCACCAGGACCTGCACGGATGAGCTTTGGGAGTAGATCAAACGTCGCCAAATGCTGATCTGGCGGAAGGCTTGGATCGAGAAGCCACCAATCAAGACCTCGGGCAGCTTCAATACGTGCCCGTCAGCGTGGTGGAGTTTTGGCAGAGCGATGTCTCGGGCGAAAGCCGTGCGATAAGACTGTCGCCAGAGCATTTAAGCCAATTGCGAAACCTGTTCGCCGTTTGTCTGGCGAAGTGCGGAAATATCTGCATATTCGAGCGCATTCGCAAGCCGCTTCGTCTCACCTTTGTAGAGAGTCATGGCTCCCTCGGGCCGATTGCCAATAATCCGAAAACGGTTTTCCGTCACATTGAGGGCCGTCATGTAAGGAAGTATCACGGTGGGGAAGTTCTGGTGGGCAGCGTTATCCAACTGTGCGCTGGAGGCGTCCAGTCTTTCCGACACATAGCCGATGCCGATGTCTTCGAGACCCAATCCCTGCAAAATGTCGCCGTCCGGCTCAATGCCGAATACGCCCAACACAGCAGCGCCCGCACCAACCCCACAAAAGATCGCGCCACGCTGATAAGCCTCGCGGAGAGTCTGCGCAATCTCAAATTGAGACAGTGCATCTGCCAACTGGCGGGCATCGCCATCCGAGAAGTAGAAGATTTCGTTCCTGGCGATCTTACGCTTGTAATCGTCGCCATCGGGCTCACCTTTGAAGATGCGCAAGTAGTCCGTTCGACAGCGAAGCGCGTCGCCGTAAACGTTGCCGAACGCGTTGCACGTTTCCGGGTCATCATTGGATGCCGCTGTTATGCAAAGGCTCCAAGGTCTTGAACGACCGCTGGCCTCGACGACCAACTTATCAAAGTCGAACGTCTCTCGGGTGACGAGCTCACCGCCGCCTACCGCAAAGATCTGGCTCGTAATGCCTTCCGGAACTCCGCCTCTCAATTCGCTTGTCCTCTTGTCACTGCGCGTGACATAACCAAATGGCATCATAAGCCAAAACCGTCCTCTTTAGTAGGGTTTCTTGTCAAAATCTTATGACAATTTCCTCACATCGACGATTTTTGTCCACTTCTGCGCGAACCACGAACGGACTGAAAGGATATCTGAGTGTACGGATGTGTGTAACTCTCAAACTTAAGAACGGTACTTAGGGGCCGGGATTGATCTTGGGCCGAATGGGGGGTCGTCCACTACGAAGGCGGGTACATTCACTTCCTGATGGCGCGTCCTTCCGAACAGACGGTCGAGGAGACGACGCCGATTTCCGAGCACCCCTCTAGAATTGTTTGGGCTTTGGCTTGGCCCGCCGTCGCCCTCAACTCACTGCAAGTGATCAACACTCTGTTGGATCGCTTTTTCTTGGGTCACCTGCCTCAATCGGCATTCACCGCCGTGGGCGGCGCAATGAGTGTGACATTCCTCATGTTCTCGATCGCCATGTCGCTCTCTACGGGAGCGACCGCGATCGTTGCCCGTGCGTTTGGCGCGGGTGAGCACGCCGAATTTCGTGAAGCAAGTCGCCAGGCATTTGGACTTTCTTGGATTGCCGGTCTGGCGCTCGGATTTTTGACGATTCTGATTGCTCCCGTCGTTTCCCGAGTCATGCTCCCGCCTCAAGATCAGGATGCGGTGCGCTTGATGGCGGGATTCCTAATCGCCTTCGGCGCTGGGCTGCCGGCAATCTTTATCATCCAGACATTGGCCGGGTCATTACGGGGCATCGGCGATACCAAAAGTCCGATGGTTATCTCGGGAATCCAGATCCTGCTGCATATCCTGCTGAACGTCGTCTTCATCTTTCCCACGCGGCAGATTGGGGGTGTCACCGTTCCGGGCCTGGGATTGGGCGTCATTGGGGCGGGAACGGCGCTCGCCGTCAGCGCTTGGGTTTCAGCGATCATTTACGGTTTCTACTGTCGCAAGACGCCCCTGGGCGAGGCATCCTCGTTCCATTTTCCTGCGGCAGACTGGGCTCGGCGAATCATGCGGATTGCCATTCCCGCAGCCGGAATGGCGGTTCTAAGAGTGCTTTCGCTGGCGGTTTTCAGCTTCATGCTGAAGTACGTTCCCAATAGCAGTACAGCCATCGGTACCTTGCCCGTTGCTTTTGGCGTTGAGTCGATCATGTTCATGCCCTCATTCGGACTCGCGATGGCGGCGTCCGCACTTGTCGGGCAGAGCCTTGGCATGAAAGATCCGGAGCGTGCCGAGCGCCTCGGGTGGATTGCTTCCCACCATGGCGCCTTGGTGACGTTGGCTTTATCGATCCCAATCTTCATTTTTGCTCCCCAGATTGGGCATGTCCTACTGGAAGGCAAGACTGAGCTCGTGGCGGAGGTCGTCGTGTTTCTCAGGCTCCTGTGCTTGACCGAAGTCCTGTTTGCCTATGCGATGGTCACCATCGGTGCAATGCAGGGAGCGGGTGATACGGTGCGCCCGCTCTGGATTTCGATCATATCTTTATGGGCACTGCGTGTCCCCCTCGCCTACCTGCTAACCTTCACGTTTAAAATGGGCTCGCTCGGAGCTTGGGTCGCGATGTCGGTAACCCAAGGGATCCAGGGCATTCTGTGCCTGATCGTATTCAAACAGGGTGGCTGGAAGACGAAGAAGGTCTAGTCCTATCTGGAGTGCACTCCCTCGTTAATCTCCTCGATAAGCTTTTGCGCAAAGGCGGGGATGTCATCCGGCTTGCGGCTCGTCACGATGCCTTGATCCGTGACAACCTGCTCGTCAGTCCAATCCGCGCCCGCATTGACCAAGTCCGTTTTGATCGACGGCCAACTTGTCATTCGGAGACCATCTGTGACGCCCGCTTCCGCCAACAGCCACGGACCGTGA
>CAMLEL010000195.1 GCA_946478935.1 uncultured Armatimonadota bacterium | reverse complement strand
TTTGAGAGCTTTCTTCCATGTAAAGTGGCGCAATACGAAGTATCCGAACACCAGAACCGCAACGCCAAGGAGCACCCACATCCCAGGAACGATCCAACCGGGAATTGCGGTGGCTGGCATATCGAAGCTTGTTCGATTGGACCGGCGAGGAATTAGCCCCAAGAGGCGTCTAATCGCGCCGTCGAGCCAGTTGCTCTGCTCCTGAATGCCAGGGTCTTGATAAAGGGGATTGGACTTGATCGCCTTCGCTTGCTGAGTCGCTTGGCTGTCGGTATCGACTCCTGCTGAAATCCTCAGGGCAACGAGGTCTCGGACCTCCTCGATTTCTAACGCATTATCAACGGCTTCAAGCGTCTCAGATAGTTGCGAATCACGGTCAAGCAGAGTTGGGAACTCGTCGATGATGCGATGAACCTCGTCCGGCGACTTGGCCGTTCGCAGACGATCGGCAAGTTCGCCGTAGGTTTGCGTACTGGCAGCGCAAGCGAAGATGGCCAGACTAAAGCTCGAAACGAGTTTGGCGATCTGTGCGCCAGACATCCGCGGCCAATGCCTCAATGTCGTATCCCTCCAATCGTATTCTTCGCTCGTAATAGATAATGGCTACGGTCGTCGCCCAAACGGGCACCATCGCCCAGACCCACAGAAAGAGGGGTAGGAGTTCCAGGGCTTTGATCAGCACTCCGCCATAGGGCAAGTTGTCGAAGAGGACGACGAGTCTCTCCTGCAGTCCGATGAATGAGAGGAATCCGCTGAGGCCCGTGCCAACCAGCAGTGAGACAAAAAACAGGACAGTGTAAAGGCTCCAAACATGGCCATAGCCGGAGGTGATCGTTCCGGCGCCCTTCATCAATTGAACGCTGCGTCGCGCCGCGTCACGGGGCCCCAAGCCTTCGAGGACAGCAATCGGCGCCGCCAAAGCATGCCGACTGACTACCAGCAAGAAAAAAAGCCCGCCGAAAACGAATCCGCAAATGGCGAGAAACGCAACAAGTCCGGCGACTAGATTGTCCTGATCGGTTGACTGATCCAGAACCGAACTCAGGATCGATAAGCCGAAACCCGCAATAACGCCGCTACAGGCCAGGATGAATTCGAAAAAGTGAACCCTGATGAGTGAACCAAGGGTTCGGCGGGCCGCGCGAATCGCGCCGTCGATCGAAGGCACGTTGCCAAGCATGTAGTCAGAGACCAGTTGGGTCACGATCGCGGTCGTCGCCGAGACTCCGATGATCACCAGGGGTCCTCCAACCAGAATCGCCAATGCGAGAGCAACCAGGACTTCCGAGTATTGCGTCGTCAAGTTCGAAGCGTCGCTGGTGGTGAACAACATGGGCCGAACGATATCCAGCACAAATGCAATTGCCGCGACCACAAACAGAGTGGGAACGACTGTGGCCTTTAGAAATGTCCAGCCGAGCTGCTGATACACCCGGATTGCATGGTCGATAACTTCCGAACTTGTCATTGTGCGCAAACGGGCGCGGCGATTTAACCGCGCGGCGCGTTCAACAAAGAAACGTTCGATGGGGTCCGACGTCACAAGATATGCCAGTGTATCCAAATGCCCAGATTAGAACGCTCGCTTTTCAGCGCGCGTCGTAAAACAAGGCGAATGGAACCTGAATAAAGGACGTTCGACTACTCCAGAACGTTATCCACGGATAGAATTTCAATAAAATGATCGGAACAACCACACTCGCTATGGTGGTGCTCTCGGCTCAAGTCAGCCAGAACATCGACTCCTATGTCCAAAAAGGATTTGACGACGCTTCGCTCACAGCGAGGGTGAAGTATGCCAACCAAAAGGAGCTGGCGAAAATCAACGACGACTTTGGCAAGAGCTACCGTGTGCCGTATACGGAGATCAAGGTGAAGGAGCCGTTCAAATTGCGGCTTGAAACCAATGTTGAGGACACCAAAGTGCTCTACATTCTGAACGGTCCCAAGCTGTTGATTCGGATCCCAAGGGTCAAGATCAACTCTCGACAGGACTTAAGCAAGTCACCTGGTCGGCGACAAACCTTGCTTGATTTCGGCATCCTTACCCCGTCCTTGTTCACCGGTCTATTCCAGGCAAAGTTCGTCCGCCTGGATCGGGCGACCAATGACGTCGTGTTTGATGTGACCTATCCGGCCGCTCTCGATGACACGAGTCGTCATCGAATCTGGATCGATCCACAGAAGAAGTACGTGACCAAGCGTGAGTGGTACAGCCAACAGGGTCGCCAACTCGCAACGTTCTTCTACAACGAGCCCAGCAACATCGGGGGCGTTTGGATGCCCACGAAGATGCAAGTCAAAAATGTGGATGGAGTACTTGCCGGCGAAACCTATTACACGGGATTGAAGGTAAACCAGGGCCTCGCAGACTCTCTTTTCTCAGTTAACTGAACGCAGATCGACAAACCCGATAGCGGACGATGCGGATCGTCCGCTATCTTTCTTTAAGCGCATCTATCTTCAGGTCCTCCAGGCGATAGTATCTATCGATGACTAATCGATCCCTACTGGTGGCTCTGGGTGTGCTTGCTGCGTCGGTCACTTATGGGCAGACCCAGCTTGATCTCGGGAACCATGCCGCCATTACGCAGTCACGCCTGAAAGCGCACATGGGATTCATCGCGCATGATTTGCTTGAGGGTCGCGACACACCGTCGCGAGGATTGGATATCGCTGCCGAATACATCGCAGCGCAGATGAAGCTCTTCGGCTTGGTACCCGGCGGACCGAAGGGCTCCTACTTTCAACAATTCCCAGTCAAGCAGGCCCGAATTTCGAGCAACTCGTTCCTGCAGGTCGGAAACACAAGGTTTGCGGCATTTGAAGGCATGATTCCGACTTTCAGTTCGGGGAACGCTTCGGGTTCCGCCGTATTCATCGGTCATGGCTTCCGCATTCCCAGCAAAGACGTCGATCCTTACAAGGACTTGGACGTCAGGGGCAAGTTTGTTATCCGAATCAACGAAGTTCCAAAGGACTGGAATTGGTCTGATTACTTCGCAGGCAAGCTCCCGGGTGCGGAATCGCCGGACCAAGCGGCGCGTCTTCGTGGCGCTGTGGGAATGCTGGTTATACCATCGGCAAATGAATTTGAAGCTTGGAAGGTCCAGGCGAACCGGGCTCAAGCGATGACCGTTCCGATGTCGGGTAATGAATTCATCACTCACGATTTTCCGAGTGCGACGCTATCACTCGCAGCGACCAAAGTGATTCTTGGCGAGAGGTTCGATAACATCATGGCCACTAAGGCGTCTGCCTCTTTTGCTTTCGACGATTCGATCAAGGTGACGGTGCAAAACGAGATTGTGGAAGAAACGGTCATGACGCGGAACGTCATCGCAATCCTTCCCGGTTCAGACCCAAAGCTGAAGTCGGAATATGTCGCGATCGGATCGCACTACGACCATGTCGGAGTTGCCGCTTCAGGTACCGATCAGATCTTTAACGGAGCTGACGATGACGGGTCCGGCACGGTTGCAATGATCGAGATTGCTCATGCGCTTTCGCGTGGAAAGACATCGAAACGATCGATCTTGTTTATTTGGCATGCTGGAGAAGAGAAGGGGCTTTGGGGAAGTGAATACTTCACATCTCATCCAACCGTTCCACTTAAGTCGATCATTGCGCAACTAAATATCGATATGATTGGACGTTCGAAGGCAGTAGGGGATAAGAAGCCGGAAAACAAAATGCTGACCGCCTCGGACTCGATCTATGTGATCGGTTCGAGGCGGTTAAGCACTGAATTGGGAGATTTATGCGCAAAGGTAAACGCCCAGCTATTTAAGCTGAAACTATATTACCACTATGATCGACCAAACGACCCAGAAAACTTATACGAGCGCAGTGATCACTACAACTACGCGAAGCGTGGCATACCGATCGCCTTTTACTTCGACGGCGTTCATGAGGACTATCATCAAGTTAGCGATCATGCCGAACGTATCGACTACCGCAAACTTGAGCGGGTCGCTCGCACAATCTGTGCGACAACTTGGGTGCTCGCAAATCGCCTCAAGCGCCCAAGAATCGACAAATCTTAGCTTTTCTTCTTGCGACGCAAAAGCGCCAGAGCACCGATGCCCAAGGCTGCAATGGTCGCGGGTTCAGGTACGGCACCGATTTCGTTGCCCGTGCCAACGGATCCGCCTCCGCCGCCACCACTAATCGATGTACCGCCACCGCCGCCACCACCGCCGGCTCCGGCAAGTCCGCCCAAGAGACCGACACCGGCTACCGCGCCGAGAATTCCAACGGCATCGCCGCCCTTCTTCTTAGCTGGCGCAATCACAACCTCATCTTCATCATCTTCCTTCTTCGGATCGTCGAGCGCCAAAAAGTCTTGATTGGCGTCCATTTCGATCGGCATCGGGTGGATGGTAAGCCCAGGAATCAAATGCGTATCACTCAAAAGCTCAATAGATTGGCTGGCGACCTCTGTTCCTTCTGGCGTTAGTGTGGATTGCGTAATGATGTTGCCGTCGCATGCGACGGTCGAAATCATCGCAAACTCACCCTCGGCATGAACCGTTAAGGGCGCAGCTACCAAAGCAATGCCCAGGGAAAATACGCAAGTGCGCGAATTTCGCATAGAATCTCCTCCTTAATGCATGTACCCAGATTGGGACTTTTACTTAAACTCAACTTTCAGAAAAGTTGTTCGGTGAAATTCACAGTTTTTTGAAACTTACTGTAGATTTACCAGGGGGAGGAAAAGGCGGAGACACGCAAGAGTAATGAGAAAGCCAATTATGTCAAATAAGAGGCCCTTTCTGACCATTACTTGTGAAGGGATCAAGCCAGTGGAATAAACCACAGCGTTTGGAGCCGTGCTGATCGGTAGCATGAAGCCCAAATTAGAGCCGATGACCGCTCCCAAGGCAGGTGGAACAGGGTTTACTTCAGCTCCAACCGCGATCGCAATGACAACCGGTACCACGACATTGGCAGAAGCCGTATTGCTAGCCAGCTCGCTAATCACAATGGCCAATGCGATCGACAGTGCCGTGATGGTCCAGACATCCTTCGCACCAAGAGCCGTGGCGATCGATTCACCAACCAGTTTCGCTAACCCAGAGTCGAATGCAGCCTTTCCCAGAGCGAGACCCCCTGCAAATAGCAGGATCGTGCCCCATTCGATCTTGGTTGCAGCCTGCCAGGTCATGGCTCGACCCGAAGGAGCATCGCCACAGGGAATGACGAAAAGGACAGCCGCACCGAGGAGCGCCGCAACCGCTTCAGGAATGCGTTCGGTAAGCAGCTTTGCAAGTTGGGCAGAACTGCCAAGTACGTATTCAGCCAGTCCTGGAATCAGCCACAAAACTATGGCTACGCAGAAGGCGATAATCGTGATCGACTCGGACTTTTTGAAGGGCCCAAGATGCGCTAACTCGGTTCTCGCGAATTCGTGAAGGTGCTCTGCTTCCTTGGGTTCAGTCTCATTTCTCGGACGAAGAATGATCCACGCCATGAACAGCATCGCCAATGTGATCGGCATG
>CAMLEL010000194.1 GCA_946478935.1 uncultured Armatimonadota bacterium | reverse complement strand
CATCGGACAAAAGAATGGATAAGCTGGGTCCGGACGTCTACTCCGAGCTGCCGTCGACAAAAGAGCTGCAAGCCACGCTCGCCAAGCGAAAGGCTCCCATCAAGGCTCTCCTTTTGGACCAGAAACTTTTCGCGGGCGTCGGCAATTGGATTGCCGACGAAGCCCTATACCAGCCTCGAATCTCCCCCAAGCGACTCGGTAATGAGCTCACGGCAAGTCACGTGAGGGCCCTGCGCGCCGCATTGCAGAGAGTGGTGGCAAAGGCGGTGGAAGTGGGCGCGGACAAAGAGCAGTTTCCAGCTGACTGGCTCTTCCATTTTCGGTGGGAGGGCGCTCGTGGCCATGAGTTCATCGGAGGTAAGCCCATCGTCCGAGAAACCGTTGGGGGCCGCACGACCGCCTGGGTGCCCAAGGTCCAAAAGTAGCGGAAGCTTCCGCTGGCTTGCGCCTCACATTGATTCGACCCGGTAACCTCCAAGTGCCTATGCGCATCCTCATTACCAACGACGACGGCATCCATGCACCTGGCCTCGCGGCCTTGGTGAGGGTCGCCCGTGAATTCGGCGAAGTCAAAATCGTTGCGCCGGACCGCGAACGGTCGGCTTGCGGACACGCGATGACCATGCGAGACCCCCTCCGTGTTCATCCGGTCGAGTACGGCGGATTGGAGGCTTATCAGGTAAATGGACTACCGGTGGACTGCGTGAACGTTGGCCTCACCATCGGCTGGCCGGACGGATGCGACCTGATCCTAAGCGGGATTAACAATGGCCCGAATTTGGGATTTGATGTCACGTATTCCGGCACTGTTGCCGGAGCCATGGAGGGAGCGATCAACGGCATCCGCTCGATAGCTCTGAGCATGGCGATCTTTGTGACGGGTGCGCCATTTCACTATGAAACGGGCGAACGATGGCTCCGCGAAACTTGGCGTATGCTGGTCGAGGCGCCGCACAAGCCTTTGACCTTCTTGAACGTGAACGTGCCCGCGATCGACTTCCAAGAAATCCGAGGTGTTCGAGTCTGTGGCATGGGCAAGCGGGTTTATGAAGATCGAGTCGAGTTCCGCGAGGACCCATGGGGCCGGCCGTACTATTGGCAGGGCGGCGTCGTTGTAATGGACCCAGACTCGCAGCCTGGCACCGATGTGGAAGCCGTTAGCGAGGGATTCGTCTCAATTACACCGGTGAGTCTGGATTGGACGGACCATGCTCATGCGGAGACGCTCCGCGGCGCATTTGCTCACCCGAGCCAATCTGCTTCCTAATTGCAGCGGTGAACGCCTCGGAAATTGATTGAAGGGGAATGGGCACGAAGCCGAATCTGCGAGTTTGCAAGATGAAGTAACCGGCGAGGGGGAATGCGTTTCGCAAACCCTGAAAGGTGAGTCTGAGGCGAGTCGGCGCGGTGCCCTCGGCAACGAAGTAAATGCCATCGTCTCGAATCGTTGCGACTGTGGGGTTCGCCCAGACTTTCGCATTCTTCCCGACCAATAGAAAAGCGCGCGTGAAGACCGTTGCCGGCCAAACGGCAAGGATCACACCGAAGAATCGGATCGTCGGGTTGGGCGCTACAAAGAGCAACGTCAGCCCGAACAGAAAGGGCCCGATCAGAATAAACCAGAACGTGCGCAGGTAATAGATCGCGGTTATGCGGGAAAGGATCGAGCGGGGAATTGAATAGGGTTGGGATTGAATCATCTCAGAGCAGTGGAAAGTGCGACTGGATCATCCCTTCCAGCAGACAAATCATCGGAAGAGAGCAACCGAGGTCGCAAAAAGAAGTATTGCACCTCAGGTCGTAGGTGCTCAGGAAGCACGATCGAATCTACGCCATACTGATTCGATGCTGAAAGTCGAGCAATCAGGTTCGGTCCTGCACCTGACTCTCAACCGACCCGAAGTCCGTAACGCGATCAATGATGAGCTTATCGCTGCGCTGACTCAGGCCATCGTCGGAGCTTCGTCCGGCACTCGCGTAGTGCTGATTCGGGGTGAGGGGAAGGGCTTTTGCGCGGGTGGCGACCTGGAATGGATGCGCAAAGCGGCTGCTTATACCGAAGAGCAAAACTATCAGGATGCACGCAAAGTGGCGGGATTGTTTCAAGCAATCGTCGAGTCTCCTGCCGTTGTGATCTCGTTGGTTCACGGTGCCGCGTTCGGCGGAGGAAGTGGGTTGGTGGCGGCATCGGATATCGCCATCGCACGGCCCGATGCCAAGTTTTCATTCAGTGAAGTCAAACTCGGGCTTATCCCCGCAACCATTTCTCCATTCGTGATGGACAAGATCGGGAAGGGCCATGCTCGCGCACTGTTTACAACCGGTGAGCCCTTTAGCGCCGAGTATGCGCTTCGAATCGGATTGATCCACGAAATCGCCGACGATCTGGAATTGGCCGCCAGGGAGAAGATCAAGCACATTCTCATGTCCGGCCCCCAAGCCGTTGCCGCATCAAAACAGCTCACCGTGGATGAGGATCTGACCATTGACAACACCGCCAGAAGACTTGCCCGCGCTCGGGCTGGAGAAGAAGGCAAGGAAGGAGTCGCCGCATTCTTGGAAAAGAGGCCTGCCACGTTTGTGGAGTCGCTGGATGCTTAGCCAGGGGATTCATCCAAACTCATGATCAAAAAGCTTCTCATCGCAAATCGGGGCGAAATCGCAGTCAGAGTGATCCGGACGGCACGCCAGATGGGAATTACCACCGTCGCCGTCTATAGTGAGGCGGACGCAGGTTCCCTATTTGTGCGCTTGGCCGACGAAGCCATACCGATCGGAGGATCGGAGCCCAGTGAGAGCTATTTGCGGTCGGATCTTATCCTTGCCGCCGCCAAAGAGTCGGGCGCTGATGCCATCCATCCCGGATACGGTTTTCTCAGCGAACGAGCAGAGTTCTCAGAGGCATGCCGGTCCGCGGGAATCGCCTTTGTCGGACCACCGCCGGAAGCAATGCGCAAACTCGGCGCGAAGATCGAGGCCAAACAGCTTGCCGTAGAGGCTGCTGTACCGATCACACCGGGATTCTTCCAAGTTGGCGCCGACGACTCCGCGCTTCGAAGCGCGGCAGATGAGATCGGCTTTCCCGTGATGTTGAAGGCAAGCGCCGGTGGCGGCGGTCGTGGCATGCGGGCCGTTCATGACCCGGGTGATTTCGACGCCGCATTGGCTCTCGCTAGGGAGGAAGCAATCAAAGCCTTCGGAGATGGGGCGATGATGGTCGAGAAACTGGTCGAGCAGCCTCGCCATATCGAGGTCCAGTTCATCGCCGATTCCCATGGTCAGGTCGCCTGTCTGTTCGAGCGGGAATGTTCGATCCAACGTCGCCATCAAAAGCTCTTCGAAGAGTCGCCTTCGCCGGTGCTGATGGCCGAGCCGAAGCTTTGGCCTCCGCTGCGCGACGCGGTCGCTCGCCTGGTGGTCGCCGCGGGATATGTTGGAGCCGGTACTGCCGAGTTCATCTTCGATGAGAAGACGCGAGAGTTCTACTTTTTGGAAGTGAACGCTCGACTTCAGGTGGAGCACCCGGTTACCGAGGCGGTGACCGGCCTGGATTTGGTCGAATGGCAGTTGAGAGTCGCTTCGGGCGAACGATTGGACTTTTCGCAAGCGCTAATGGAAGGCGATCGATCGGCCATGATGGGTCACGCAATCGAGGTCCGAATCATTGCTGAAAATCCAGCTCAGAATTTCATGCCATCGATTGGAAAGGTCTTGGCGTGGGCGGAGCCAAGAGGTCTCGGGATTCGGGTCGATACCGGATTTGAGGCGGGTAGCGAAGTTTCGCGGTTCTATGATTCGATGCTTGCCAAGCTGATCGTCCATGCCGAAAGCCGAGAAAAGGCGATCGAGCGATTGGCTCTTGCCCTCCAGGACTTTCACATCTTGGGCATCCATACCAACATCGAATTCTCTCTTGCTGTCCTTGAACATGAGGGATTCCAAACCGGCGCATTCGACACCGGATTTCTTCCTCGAAGTTTCCCCAACTGGCAACCCAGCGACGCTTTGCCCGATTCACTGACGGCGATTCTCGACTTCGCTGCGCCAATTGAGTCATCGATGGGCTCTGCAGACGGGCAGATTCTCGGTGCTTGGAGTCTGGCGGACGGATTCAGATTGCACAAATGAACAAATAATGGGTCTTTGGGCGCAGTCTGGACTTCACTCTTCGTAGTTCTTTCAGCGGGACCAGAATGGTCCCCATTTGGAGGAAACGATGCTTAACCGAGTTCCCATGCTTTTCACTTCTGTGGCCATCGGATTTGTCTTGGCGAGCGCCGCGCTGGTGATAGTGGGGAGCGAAGTCAAAGCAAGACCGATGACCGTGTCGATGCCGGTATCTGCCGCCGCGGAACCGGCGGCCCCCGGCAGTCTGATGGTCCGGGAGATGTACGACCGCGCCATCGGTAAAGTTGGCGCCCAATCCTTGGCCGGAGAAATCTCAAAACTCAATCGCCTGTTGCAGGATGGTGAGTTTCGAACCGCCAAGGACTTCCTACTTGGAGCCATCGTGGCGGCTCACGGAACGAAGACGGAGCACGCATTGCTCGCCCACGATCTCGCCGTTTGTGCCTTGGCGATGGGCGAGATCAAAGCCAGCGAATGGGTTGCCGTCTCTCAGGATCAACTCCTAATGCGGATGGGAAAGTCGCAGCGGTTTGGAACCCAAGAATCGCGCGGAAAGCTGTTTCCCGTGCACCCTGCCGTAACTGACTCCATGCGTCACATCCTGGGAATCCCAGCACTGCAAGAGTCCAAGAGGCTCCTTGAGAAGGGAAAGGGTCTTGAGCGTCCAGTGGTCATTTCCGCAGCGGAGAAGCCGGTGCCCGTGCCGATGGCGATCGCTGCGGAATGAGCGCCAAACGGCCCAATGGTGATATAAAATTACAAATAGTTGAAATTTGTAATATTATCGAGAGTGTTGTCAGTTGACCATACACGCAAATGCAGGGGTTTAACAATGCTTCGGAAACTTCCACTGTTAGTACTTACATCAGTGATCGGCGTCATCTTCGCGAGCGCAATTCTGACGCTGGTTTTTAACAACGCACGACCCCAAGGGCCCGCCATTCGCTCTCATGATCTAAAGGGCGTGGAGGCGGTCAACCCGAGGATCGGGGCCGAGATGACTAAATTGGCGCTTGCCAAGAATCGAACCGCAAAGAATCTGCTTGCCGCGATCAAGACGGTCAAGTCCGAATTGAAGGCGGGCAGGATCTCGACGGGTAGCGACTTCTATTGCGCCGCCATGATCCTGTCAAACGGCGATCAACTCGAGGACGCCCTGCTTACCCATGACTTCGCGATCTGCGCGATGGCGCTGGGCGAGCGGCGCGCCAAGGCGCTTTCAGCCCTTTCTATAGATCAGTTCCTGATCCGAACCGGAAAGAAGCAGCGTTTTGGCACGCAGTTCCAAGGTGGTCAACTCCTGGTGGCACCCGGGGTAACGGACGCAATGCGACTCATCGTCGGTGTTCCTTCCGTCCTCGCCAGTCGCGCTCGCCTGGCTCGTGACGCCTCGTACAAGCCTGTACAGCTC
>CAMLEL010000193.1 GCA_946478935.1 uncultured Armatimonadota bacterium | reverse complement strand
ACCCAGGACTGCATCGCCCAAATGCGCCATATCGGCGAGAAACTGATGTCGGTCTCCGCCAGATAGGTCATTCAGCTTTTCGACCATTGGATGAGCCAGAAGTAGGCAGTAGCCAGGCAGGAATTGGGAGTCGCCCATGACGGCGAATCCACCGGGCAATCGGGCGATGAGGGCGGGGTTTTCACCCTTTTGAAGCTGCTCGAGTCGTTCGCTTGGTGTCATGTAATGAGGCTACTCGGAATCTGGAGTGGCAAGTCTTACCGCTTTTACATCTTTTAACCAAGCAACGACGATATAGCTAATGATCACGAGCAGGAACCAGGATGAGATCTTCGACTCGTGGACCATGGTCCAACTGAATTGCTGGTTCGGATACTGCCAGGCGCCGAAGTAAGTTGCGATGTTTTCGGCGATCCAGATGAAGAAACCGATTAGAACAAAGGCAACTGAAAGCGGCAGCCAGTATCGCCGCTCGTTGACACCAAAGGAGCAACGTGTCCAACTATAAAGCGCCATCACGGTTCCCATGAGCCACCAACGGATGTCCGGCAAATAATGGTGGGTAAAAAAGTTAAGGTAGATAGCGCCGGCGAGCCCGAGCGCCAACCAGCTTGGGGGCAATGGGCGCATAGAGAGATCGAAGCGTCGCCATGCCTGAGTGATGTAACTGGCTACGGAGGCATACATGAAGCCGGAGTAGAGTGGTACACCACCGATCTTGAGCCAGCTTTCTTCAGGATAGGACCACGAGCCATGTCTCACCTTGTAGATTTCGAGCACCAGACCAAACAGGTGAAAAAGCGAGATGACCTTCAGTTCGTCGACCGTTTCCAGGCGGGAGCGGATCATGAGCCATTGCACGCCGACGCACAGAAATAGAATGAAGTCGTAGCGCGGCAGAAAGGGAATATGAAACTCGCGAGTGAATGCGAGGATCAAGAAGACAGAGATTCCAAAAATGGAACTGAGGAACTGCAGCCAGACGAACTTACCGAAGTCGCGAGTGAGGATCGCGACCCCGCTGCGGCTGAGGAAAGCGATCCGTCCGGTCATGAACGGGACAACCCAAAAGCGAGGAGCGGGGTTCCGTCAATCGTGAGATTGGGCGACAAGAGTGTCGTCAATACGGGTAGTTGCGGCGTTCTTGTAGCTTCGAGTCCACCTTCTCAACCGAAACATACCAATGTGAGGCGACGCTTAGGCTGATGAGCAACGCTAGAGTTGAAGCAACACATGCCCCTCGCCAGGTTGGCGCAGGAATGAATACGACAATGAGTCCGAGGATTACGGATGCTCCGACGAGCCAGATCGTCGCCAGCTCAATTGCATGATTCCTTGCGCCGAGGCGATCCCAAACCTCGGCTCGGAAGCGCTCGGGAGTTTTCCATGTCACTTCGAAGTCCTTCGTCATCTGCTCAGGCGTGAACTCGCCGCGAAGATAAGTCCAAACTTCGCCATTCTTTGCCATGCCAAATTCGCCGGATTTCCAGTCCGAGTAGATTTCGCGATCAAGCTCGGCGCGGATGTCCACAAACACCGAGATTGGCGTGTTGTCGCATGCCCATGCCTCCATCCCCTGGATTTCTGCCTGGCGATTCGAAACCACCAGGAGTTCCAATCGCAGGGGATCGTCCTGGAGTCCGGTCAGGCGCATCGGATAGATCAGCTTGTCAGTCGGAAACACCGCCTTGAGGGGGTGCGGCGGATAGCTCCGAGATTCAGTTTTACGAATCTCGGCTGCGAGAAAGCACCAGCCCTCCTTGGCATAAGCTTCGATCACCGGCAGAGATTCTTTTCCCACCACGAGGCCCTTCTTCGACAGCCATTCCAGAATTGGCGCGCCACTCTCACCGCTCAGGACGGATACGCTGTAGGAACCGATGTCTCCGAGAGACTCGACGCTTGCGCTGCTTGCATCGCCCGCCGACTTCTTGGCAGAGTCCTTCGCACTGGCAAACACCGGGAAAAACACGGCGCATAGTACGATGGGCAAGGCAATCTCAAGGCAGAACATGAAAAGTTTTCGGCCCTTGCTTTCATTTCTGTGTCGCCAAGCGGAAGTCAGAGCGACCGCTGAGAATGCGATCGCCAGTAGAATCCAAACAATTGATAGCTCAGCGTCTGAACGGATATATGGTTTGGCCTGTCGGAAGCTGCCATCGATGTATACCGGGTTGACAGCCTTAACGTAGCTGGGCTTGGACGGTAGTGGAATGACCCATCCGTACGTGCCCTCGGGACCGCTCAATTCGGATTCGACCAACATGATCTGTTCACGTCCATCAAATTTGAGAACCGCCCGCTGCGTCGGGATGATTGGGTCGACCTCCACTCTCTCTTGGCGGAAGTACGTTCCGTCGGGCAACGCGAGGGTTGTTAGCGCCAATAGCAATACCATTACGATGCATCGCATATTTTTTAGGTGCCAACTTTGAGTCATTAGGTTCAAAAATTCGAAACCTAAAGTAGATTGCAAGGTTTATGCCCTAATGCCGGCAAGATTGCCTGCCAACAACACATGGTGGGATGAACCGTGGAATTTACACCACAACTCTGGGAATGACGGGCTTGCAAAGGGGCCTGGATGTAACCGCCAATAACTTGGCGAATGCATCCACAACAGGCTTCAAGCGCGACGCTCTGATTTTTCAGGACACCCTCCAGCGTGAAATGTACGCCAATGGCGGCTTCGGCCAGTCGGTCGGCAAGCTTGGCGCAGGGGCGAACGCGGTGGCCGAATACACGATCCCGGAAGCAGGGGCAATCTCTGTTACAGGAAACCCCTTCGATATGGCGGTTACCACCCCAGTGGGAATGTTCGCGGTCAAGGTTGGAGATGACATTCGCTATACGCGAGACGGGGCATTTGCTCTGGATTCTCAGCGACGACTCGTGACAAAAGACGGCCATCCGGTTTTGGATCGTGATGGAGCTGAGATCACCATTCCGCCCGGCCAAATGCAGGTTGAGCAGGGTGGGCGCATCTTGGTCGGTGGCCAAATCATCGGCGAAGTGGGCGTATTCGCACCAGCGGAAACGGCGACGTTCACCAAGGCCGGGGGAAATCTTTTTGAAGCCTCAGGCGAGATCGCAGCCTTGGACGGAAATCCGATTGCTGCGGCATCGCTGGAGAGCTCGAACGTCAATGCGGTCGAATCCATGCTTGACATGGTGAAGATCGGCCGACTCTTTGAACTATCGCAGAAGTCCATCCAAAGTCAGGACGAGCTTCTGCAACGACTCATTAGTAGCCTAAACGAGTAATAGCTGGACCCAGGCTCGATGAGAGCCGGGAAGCAAGCGGGGTGATGGATCGATCCCCGTACAAATCGCTCAGGAAGGCGGACAGAAGCGCGAGGTGCGACGGGATGGATGGCCATCTTTCATCGAACTTGCGGAAAACCAGGTCAAGGAATCGGCGGATAGCGGGGTCACCCGAATCCGCGCCGAATCCCCAGCCACGAGAACAAGCCTATGATGCGATCATTGAATACTGCCGGCACCGGAATGGTGGCCCAGCAATACAACCTGGATGTCATCGCCAACAATCTGGCGAACATCAATACGACTTCTTTCAAGCAGCAGCGAGCTGAATTCCAGGATCTGATGTATCAGACCTTCCGGGCTTCCGGCGTGACCACCGGCAACACTTCTGTGAACCCAGTTGCCCTCCAGGTCGGGCTTGGATCGGCGTTCAGTTCGAATGCAATCAATTTCGGCGCGGGCCCGCTCCAAGCGACCGGTAACCCACTGGATGTCGCGATCAACGGCGATGGCTTTTTTCAGGTTCAAAAGCCTGACGGCCAGATAGCGTACACCCGCGATGGCAGCTTCAAGCGCGATGCAAATGGGCTCTTGGTTACAAGCCAGGGCTATGCCGTACTGCCTGAGATCACCATTCCTGCCGGGGCGACGGCCATCAACATCGGATCCAATGGCGCGGTGTCAGCAATCCTCGCAGGCACGAACGAGCCGACGGTTTTGGGTCAGCTCCAAGTGGCGACATTTAGCAACCCTGCGGGCATGACGCGGATCGGCATGAACCTCTATATGCCGGGCGGCGCGAGCGGCGAGGCATCGATCAGCAATCCGGGTGAAAACGGCGCCGGTGATCTGACCTCCCAATTCCTGGAAGGCTCCAACGTGCAGGTCGTGGAGGAAATGGTCCGAATGATCATGGCGCAGCGCGCTTATGAGATCAACTCCAAGGCGATTCAGACCGCCGACGACATGTTGGGTCAACTGAACCAATTGAAGCGCTAATGAAATCCATCCTATTGCTACTCACCTTGTGTTCCGCTCACGCTCAGGGCCAAGTCAAGGCGTATCCGCCGGAACGGACTTCAGAGCCCTCGGCCAAGATCGAAATTCGAGTACGCGCCATGTCCGAGGTCGGTGGTCCCCGCTACACTCTGGGAGAGATCGCCGAGATTATTGGCGGCGCCGAGTCTTTGGGGAGCATCGACATGGGTCCAGCGCCCGTGGCGGGAGTCCCTCGGCCCCTGATGGCAGCCCGGATTCAGGCAGCGCTGCTGGTCGCTGGGTTGAAAGCGAAGGATTTCACGATCGAACTGCCAGTGGGGGCAAAAGTTGCGCTCAAGACGCAGTCGATTCCCCATTCGAGCTTTATAAGTGCGGCCGAGGTCGCAGTGCGCGCGATTGTCGGGGAAAGCGTCGGATTGATCTCCGCGCAAGCGCCAGCCGATTTCCAAGCCCCGCTGGGAGAAGTATCGCTTCAGGCGGGAACGCCATCCAGATCGGCGACCGGATATGCGGTACTCGTGAATGTGTTCGTCGCCGGAAAGCGTCTCAACTCGCGGTTGATTCAGCTAACCGTGGACGCTTCGTCCCTGGTCTCGATCACGGCTGGGGCGCCGGTGAAGATCCTCATTCGCAGCGCGGGGGCGACCATCGAGCTTTCAGGAAAGGCGCGGACGGGCGGTTACGCCGGTCAACTCATCACTGTCGTTTCAAGCACCGGTTCGGTGCATCAGGCAAAAGTTCTTTCGGCAAGTGAAGTCGAGGTGAAGCTATGAAGTCAACATTTGTTCTGCTTGTATCCATCATGGGGCTTGGCCAGGCACTTGGTCAAAGCGATGCGGATGCGGGCTCTCTGTTTAACCGTGGGATGCGAAATCCATTTGCAAGTCGCACGGCGAAACATGTCGGCGACATTTTGACCATTGTGGTCAGCGAGACTTCGGCCGCGAATTATTCAGTGTCGACAACGGCCAGCAAGAAGGATGACAACTTTGTGGCCAAGGCGATGCTGCCGTTCCTTTCGGCGCTGAATGTGCCGCTGATCGATCAACTCTTGGGTGGGCTGTCGACCGGCGCCCAGTCATCCAACAACGGAACTGGTGCGACCACGCAGTCGAGCAAATTCACGGCTCGGGTTTCGGTGATCGTCAAGCAGGTCCTTCCAAACGGCGCGATGGTCATCGAGGGGAATCGGTTGATCAAGGTCAATCGCGAAGAGCAGCAGATCACTTTTACAGGAATCGTTCGAGAGGACGATGTCCGAGCGGACAACACGGTGCTGA
>CAMLEL010000192.1 GCA_946478935.1 uncultured Armatimonadota bacterium | reverse complement strand
CGACGGTGACGAGGAACGCTTTGGGTGCCCGAGGGATCGATAGGATCGAAACGGTCACTTCCACTGGGTCGACCGTGGCATATCCGGTGTACGATGGACACGGGAACATGGTCGCGACACTCGCCAAATCAGGGTCTGGGTACCAGATTGGGAACAGAAGGTCGTGAGAGTCGTTAATTGCCCGATATGTGGCGGCAGTAATGTCCGTGCCACCCTTGAGAGCAGAACGGATTCGCCGAAGGGTTGTGCCGGCTGCCTATCATGGTACTTCACCCTGCCTTTTCTGTTACTCGCAGTTATCTCATCAAGGTATGCCAGAAATTGTCACGATTGCGGATTCGTTTGGAATATTCGCGACCACCCAGGACCGTGAATTGACTCTCATACGTATAGTTGCGGCAATTGGTAAGGATTGAGTCAATCCCTGATCTTCAGCTTGGTCTCCAGAACAAGCCGCAACCTTGAGTCTTTCACTCACGACTCCACAACCTTGAGGCTTTCATTTCGGGATCGAACTGCCTCCTCTGGCCCAAGGTGAAGTTCCAGGGCGATCCGCTCGTCCCGGGACTCTGAGAACCGGAACAACGGGGTTGGCGTCGTACAAGCAGCTCCGACGAAAGTCGGGTGCTCCGCCCGCCACCGGGCGGTTTGAAATACTATCGGCTCCTGCCCCGCAGGGGCCATTTTTATCGCATCTGGCGGCTCATTCAGCTGACAAATGACGGAGCGGTCTGCTCGCAAGCATTGTCCCAATACCGCACGCGTCCATCGATCACATTGGCGGGATGCCAATGACCATCCAGAGCGACAATGAAGACGGCGTTCCGAAAGGCGCTGAGCTCCTCCTCATCGGCAAAGCCCGTTACCGAGAATTGAAACTCGTGAACGTCGATTGTTACCGGATCGGTCCCACTGGTGAAGACGACGGTTCGAAGTTCTGGGTGGTGCTGCTGGGGCAATTCAACGTACATATTCGGGAGTCCAGGCGAGATGCGCAATTCAAGTCCGAAGTCATAGATTTCCCCTTCTAAACCGGTTTACCCATTCATGATACGGATTCGGAATCGACTTGTCCATAGGTATTCATCCCTGGACCAGCGATTGTCCCCCATCAATGAAGATGACTTCGCCGTTTAAATGGTCAGACGCATCAGAAGCCAGAAACGCCACCAGCTTTCCAACTTGCTCGGGGCTACCACTGTGCCTCCCGCTGAGCGGAATGGGGCCCTCCGGATACTCCACTGGCTGCCCGATATCCTTGGCCCGGTTCTCGGTGTTGTCCCCTATCTCCGTTTTGATCGCTCCCGGGCATATCGCATTGACGCGTATTCCATGGCGGCCCAGTTCCACGGCGAGCATCTTTGCCATCGCGACCTGACCCGCCTTCGATGCTGCGTACACCGTTGCGCCGGTATTGCTGAACATCCGGTTTCCGTTCACCGACGAGCAAACGACGATCGATCCCGCGCCCCGCTTCTGTAGATGGGGAACAGCCGATCGAATGGTAAAGAACGTCCCTTTGAGATTGATGTCCATGGTCTCGTCGTACGCCTTCTCGTCGATCAGGTCGATGGAAGCCCAAAGGCCGTTGATGCCGGCGTTGGCAAAGACCACGTCCAATCCGGAGAAGTCGTTGGCGGCCTGATCGATGGCATTCCGAATTTGATTTGGGTTGGCAACGTCGGCGACATATGCCTTGCATTTGACGCTCATCGCGCTGATTTCTTCTTGAGCGGTCAAAAGCTCATCGAGGGTGCGTCCAATCAACCCGATGTCAGCGCCGAGCTTTGCCATTTCGAGTGCGGCGCCCTTGCCGATGCCGGAAGCTCCGCCGGTGACAACCGCAACTTTGCCAATCAGTTTGTAGGAATCGCTCATGAATGCTCTCTGTTTGACGAGCGCACACCTTCAGAGGACCCGAAAGCAAAATAGCCCGGCAGATGACTCTGCCGGGCTATCGGATTTGGTGAGACTAGAGCTTTACGACCGCCCAGCCTTCCCAATCCGAGGTTCCGGCGTTGTTATACGCTCGAACCCGGTACCGATGCTGCCCGTTGTCAGGCTGTTCTTCGAACAGTGTCGTGTTCGCGCCAACGTTAAAGGTGGCGGTTTGCACCCAGAACTTGCCAACTCGAGTCTCTCGCTCGATCGTGAACCCAAGCTCATTGCTTGAGTTATCGTGCCAAGTCAGGCGGACAGTCGACTTGTTGGGTCGCTGACCGCGCAGATTGCTTGGGGAAGCGGGCACGGTTTCAGGCGCGGTCACGGTAACCGTGACCTGAGCTTGGCCGGTGAGGCCGAGCGCATCCGTTGCAACGGCTGTAATCACGTGAGTTCCCGGTGACAGGGTCGTGGAGAACGACCCTCCAGTTCCAATCTGGCCGCTCAGGTTTGATGACCAAACCAGACTCGAGGTCACGTTGCCATCTTGTGGATCCTGGGCCGTCCCCGTGAACGAGATGGAGGCCCCGCTGGCAAAGGTCAATCCATTGCCGGGCGATGTGATTGTGACGTTGGGCGGATCGTTCGGAACCGCATTCACCGTCAAAGTGACGGTCGCCGAACCTTGCGCCCCCAGGGCGTCTGTCGACCTTGCCGTGATGGTATGCGTTCCCACTGAAAGGTTGGAGCGGCTGAAGGAACTGCCGGTGCCGATGTTGCCATCGAGACTCGAGGTCCAAGCCAATCCGGCGGAGAGGTCGCCTTGCTGCGTGTCTTGCGAGCTGCCGCTGAACGTCACCGAGTCTCCCGCGGTCACGGTTGAACCGGTCGTTGGTGACGAGATCGTGACCACTGGCGCCGTGTTCGCATTGACGGTGATTGTGATATTCGCCGAACCTTGCAGTCCACCAGCATCAGTCACGGTTGCGGTGATGACGTGCGTGCCCACCGATAGGTTGGACTTGCTGAACGATGCACCATTCCCAATTGCGCCGTCTCGGCTGGAATTCCAGGCGAGCGATGCGGCCAAGTTCGAATCATGGTCGTCATTGACGCTGCCTGAGAAAGTCACCGAAGCGCTCTCATTGGAGCTGGAATTGTTGCTCGGCGCGGTAATGGTTACCGTAGGAGCCTCGTTCGCGCCCTCGATCGTCACTGAGACTGTCGCTGAACCGGTCAGCCCGCCAGCATCGGTGACACTCGCGGTAACGGTATGCGTGCCAAGCGAAAGTGAACTGTAGTTAATCGTCGAGCCGGTGCCCATGGTCCCGTCGACATTGGAACTCCAATTGATGTTCGCGGAAAGGTTTCCGTCTTGGGTGTCGTCTGCCGTTCCCGTGAAGGTGAGGTTCGCTCCGGATACAACCGCCGTTCCATTGGCGGGACTTGTGATCGATACGGTCGGCGGACTGTTGGTCGGAGTCGCCGCCACCAAGGCGTTATTCACGTTGAGCACGCCGCCGGTCAGAGTGATGCCGTTTAAGGCCGGAGTTGTCCGGACGGTTGAAAGGAGGCCGTCTTTGACTTGCTCGTATGTCCAGGTTGGCTTGTATGACCAGAGAAGGGCGGCTGCTCCGGCAACGTGTGGGGAAGCCATCGAGGTTCCGCTGCTGCTGCCGTATCCGCTGCCGCGAACGGTGCTGACAATCGATTCGCCGGGAGCACCCAGGTCGACGGAAGTTGCACCGTAGTTCGAGAATCCCGATCGGTTGTCGAATCGGTTTGTCGCCGCCACGGAAATGATGTTGTTGAGAGTGTAGGCAGCCGGATAAAACGGCGAAGCATCGTTATTGGAGCCGTTGTTTCCCGCAGCCGCAACAAAGAGGTGTCCACTTGCGCCAGCCGCCTGAATTGCATCGTACATGCTTTGGCTGAAACCGCCGCCACCCCAACTGTTGTTGCTGACCTTGATTCCCATATTCCGGCAATAGTTAACGGCCAGAATCGCATTGCTGGTGGAGCCAGTGCCGCTGTCAGAGAGGAACTTCAATCCAACCAGCTTCACGCGCCAGTTGATGCCCGTGACCCCGACGCCGTTGTTACCCACGGCTCCGATCGTTCCGGCGCAGTGGGTTCCGTGGCCATGTCCGTCGGCTGGAGCAGCCGTGTTGGTCACAAAGTTCCAACCGTTGATGTCGTCGATGTATCCGTTTGAGTCGTCATCTACGCCATTGCCCGGCGTCTCGCCCGGATTGACCCAGATGTTTGCGGCCAGGTCAGGATGGTCGGTTTGGATGCCGGTATCGATGACAGCAATTCGCATATCGGTTGTGCCGGTATGTAGGTCCCACGCTTCCGGCGCATCGATGTCCGCATCCACCACGCCGCCGCTTTGACCCGTATTGTGAAGGCCCCACAGCAGTCCGTAGTTGGGATCATTGGGTGTGACAGCAGCCCGTACCGTGTAATCGACTTCGGCATACTCAACCCAAGGCAGTCGGCCAAGCTGTCGTACAGCGACTGATGGCTCGATCTGGGTGGATATGGATTCCAGACCCGGTACCACGCCGAGCTTGTCCAGCCGCCCACCGCCCACTTGGGCACGCGTCGCCGCCTTGTAGGATTCGGAATAGCCCGGTCGGAACTTGACCAGGACGACGTACGGGTTGTATGGCTGGTTTGGATTGGCGTCGAGAGCTTGCGCTGCACGGCGCTTGACCAGCTCCGCATTGGGATCATCCTGACCCATTGCGGAGGCGGCGAAGGCAAGGATGGATCCGGCGAACGCGACTTTGGCGGCGCGTGCCATCGGCAATTTGAAATTCATAGCTCTTTCATGCTCCAGAATGGAAAAAATGCGGTTGCAAACACTGCATTATCCGCCAAGAATGATACGCCGGTTGCCGGCAATTTATCCGACGCGGAGATAACCGGCAATTGTTCGCATGATCAGAGCGAAGACGCTACAAAAATAATGCAGCTAGGCTTGACGCCGGTGCGTTCGCATCGCAAGCTGGGTTGCCAGATTGATGCCGAATTCGAAGTGGCACTTCTGAGCGATCTCCAGCGCCATGCGCGCCGACTCGGCCGCCAGCGTTACATTCAGGGCAAGTTCAGCTTGGCGGGCACGGGCGAGCAAGAAGAGGCATTCATGAATCTTGAATCCGGCTTCGCAGGCCACGAGGAGGCCCTCATTGATCGAAAATTGCGCGGAGTCCTGGTTGCCCTCCTCGATCGCGACTTGCGCGCGTGCAAGGTGCAGCGAAGAAAGGTGTTCCTGAGAGGCCGATTGAAGAATCCACTCAGAAGCGACTTCAATCAGCTCTCGGGCCTCGCGCAGTCGTCCCGTCTCCCGATAGATTTCCGCCAGTGCGAGTTGGTTACGGACCCGGTCGTCTGCGTAGATCGACACGGTGATTTCCATTTCGGCGATTCGGCGAGCGGAATCAGGATCGTGCCGGAACAGGTGAACCATGGCCGAACATAAGGGAAAGTCGGGACTGCGTTCGGGGACAGCGGATTCACGCCCCATCATCGATAGGGCCATCATTCGGGTGGCTTCGCTGGCGTCAGCCGAAAGGCTGCTCAAATCGCCCGTCATGAGCAAGATGTACCGATTCTGCGGGCGCCATTCCAGAGCCTTGCTGAAGTTCCCAAATGCCCGTTCGGAGTGATACATCG
>CAMLEL010000191.1 GCA_946478935.1 uncultured Armatimonadota bacterium | reverse complement strand
GGATGTATATCTCCTGTTTTCGCAGCGGTTGGAAGCTTCTCCGCGCGACTTCAGCGAAGAGAACGATCGTCACCCACTCAGCGGCGTCGCCAACTCCTTGCCCGGCTACCAAGCCCAGGTAAAGGCCGCCAGGAAGCATGAACAGGGCGATGAAGATCGCTCCGATCATCGATTTCAGCGTAAAGCCGTCTTCGAATTTGGCCTCAATGGGTGGTGGAGGTTCAGGCGAACCTTGGGCTAGTGGTGGGCCTTCGCTGGTCGCCATGAATGCATTCTATTCAATGACCGACAGCGAGAATCCTCGCTTTTTAACCGCCGAAGTTGAAGTTCAACTCCAAATCAAACCCGCTTGAACGATAGGCTCCACCTGTGAACGTACCGTCGAGGTTGGATACTCGGCGCAATTTGTAGCTTCCGATAAGCGATACGTTTTGATAAAGCTGGTGCTCGTAAAAGGCGCCGAAGAAGTTGTCCGATTGAGGCAGGTAGCCCGAAGTGCGGCCCAGTGCAAACTGCACGCTGGCATTTGATCTCGGGTTGATCTTGTATCTTAAAAACCCATCAAATCCAAGGCTGTCTTGTGAAAACTCTGAGCTGTTTCCCGAGATCAGGGTGTTCATACCAAGGCGGTACGACCAGGGTCCCATTGGGTTACCCATGATCGCGGCATCGAATGCAAATGAATCCGACTTGGAGTCGACACCCAGGAACCTTGTTGCCGTCTTGTCGAAGCTCGTGGTGAGAAGGGTGCTATTTCCGAGGTCCCATGTGACACCCAAGCCATACGATGTCGTGTCCGAATTCGAATTGTAGATGCCGGAGGACCGGGCTTGATAGAATCGGCCGTTGAGAGTCGCTCGGTTGTTGATTCGATAATTGGGCGTGACCGTAAGGTACCGGTAATCGCTGGCGCCGTTGCCAAATCCGTTTGACAGGCTCCCCGAACTGAACCCATTTCCCCCGTAGCCAACTCCCGAGCCATTTTGGAACGCACCCAGACTTGCCAGCGATCCGCTATTGGATTGGCTCATGACTGCCTCAAAGTCGAATGGGCCCGACATGGGCCGATAGCTCGTGGAAAGCGTCAGGTCATTGCCGTTGCCCGACTTGCCCAAAGTTCGAGTTCGACTGAGGCTCGCCCGGGCTCCAAAGAACCATCCGCTCGTCGTCGAATAATCGCTCGAGAAGCGCAGCGCGTCAAGGGAAAGATCTCCCTGGCTCGTAGTGTTTTCAACGGTGATGGGACCGACTCCCTGTTGATGTTCCAAGCTAAGTCTCGTATTGAGTTTTCCAAATGACTTGGAAGCCGTCAGTGCGGTGGTATCGATTTTCGATTCCGAACCGGAAAACTCGGACTGCGTCCGGTTGTGCTCCAAGCCCCACGTGATGCCTCTTTCGCTGGGTGTGTAATTCACAAATGCGCGCTGGTTGGCGAACCGCGAATCACGAATCTGAGTGGTTCCATCCGAACGGATCTGACGGTAAGCGATATTGCTGTTGATGACGTTGGCGCCTGCCGCCCAAGCGTTCTTGCGGTAATCGACGCCGAGGTCGATGGCTCGCTCATTGCGATTGAATCCGCGAGTCTCGACCGTGACAAAGTCCGAAGGCACGTCCTTCAACGATGCGTGAGCCCGCAAGTCGCCAAAGTTGTATTCGGCCTTGATGCCACGGGCCGTGCCGCTGAGTGGATTGATTCCGTTCTCAAGTTTGCCGGTCGCCTGACTGTAATGAATGAAGCCACGCTTCCCGTTCAGCGGTAGCTTGTAGTCCATTCCAAACACGCGCCGGTTCCCGTCAATGGTTTGGACCGGCTTCGGTGTATAGGTGACCGTCACCTCATTGATGGATGGGATTGGACGCAAGAAGAAAATGATCGAGTAAACCGGGTTGTTGCCACTGTCTTTGCCAAAGACATAGTCGACATTTTGAACCTGGAGGATGCCATTTACCTTGACAACGATCGGCCGTGTGGTTAGCGGCTCGAAGTCCAAGAAGTAGGGTGACGATGGCGATTCATAACCTTGAAACCTGTCGGTTCGGGAGTTGAGTCCGGTTCCACCTCCAGTTCGTTGCTCAATGGCGGTGAATCCGATCCGGCCGTATTTGCCCATGTCATAGGACAAACCCGCGCCCTGAACCATGCCGGATGAATTGTTAAAACCCAGCGTTTCGTAGCTGATCACCACCGTGCTGGTGGGTGGCACAACACGGTTGACAAAAGTGATGGATCCGACCTGGTAGTTGATCGTGTAATCCAACCCTTGCCGCTGGGTGACGCCATCCACCTTGATCTCTTCCGAGTCATTGACGATCTGGGAGTCCCCAATGAAATAGGGACCGGGTGAGTTTGCCCCTTGCAGACTCCGAGTTCGCGCCGAGCTCTTCGTTTCTGTCCGAAGGGCTTTGAACGCAAATCGGCCTTTGTTGTAACCCACCGTCGCCCCACTCAGCGTCTTTGTATAACGGGCAAACTCGTTGGTATTGAGAAGGGAAGCGCTGGTCAGGTCCCCGTAGCCCACTTGGAAACCGTCCCGCTTGTAATCGAGCCAGATGCGCTTGTTCTGCGGATCCGTGTAACGGTCGTCCGTCAGCGTCATGTTGAAGTTGAAAAAGCCAAGGACCTGATTCCCGATCAAGGTTACTTGACCGGTATCCGTGAATCTGCTCGAACCTTGCCCGAAGTAGTTGAGCGTGTCGAATGCCTCTCGATCCCCCGAGACCGAATGCATATGGAAACCGACGGTTCGACGTCCGGTTATAGAAATCCGTTTGAGGACCGACTTGTCCAGCCAATCAAAAAGCGGTGGCAAATGGGCATGTGCGGCGCCAGCTCCGGCAACCAAACCCACAACCATACAACCTCGAAACACAACCATCCTCTATATGCACACGACGTTCTCCAGTCGCATGGCGTTCACTTCGTCAGCTTTCCAGTTTATCTTGACTTGGCAAAATCTCGCTTAAGATGTCCAGGTTTCCCTTCGCCAAGTTAACCAATTCCTGGCGTTTACGTTCCAAGATCTTCTCGTTCCGCTCCCGGTCCCTCATGAACTGCATAAACGATTCGAAAAGTCGCTGCGGCGTCAATCCGACCATGCTCGGAGCAGTTTGAAGATCGAGGAGCTTTGCAAATGCCGTCACCTTGGGATCGTAGCTGACCATAAAAGGAGGCACGCCAACCGTAGCGGCTAGGATTCCTGCGTGCAATCTCATTGCGACGACCGCCTCGAGCCTTGACATGCGCTGCTGGGCTTGCATCGGAGTGGAAAGCTTGCGCATGTCTGGGATCTTGCCTCCCTGAGACTTGCTGATGTCCAGAATCAATGGACCGTCATGGGCCCTGTCCATCTCGATAAAGACAGGCATGATCTGCGCATTGAAGAGCAAGCGGGCAAACTCACCAAACAGCGCTTTGACTTCATCCTTCTTCCCGTGTGGTCGAACCGATATGCCAACGGCTTTCATCGTCCCAACGCTAAATCCGGCAGAGTCGGATTCAGCGGGCGGAGGTAACAGGAATGCTTGGTCAGCCGTCACTTTGATTGGCCGCTTGACTCCCAGCTCCTGAAGCGCGGCCATCGATCCTGGGTCTCGAACCGCAATTACCTCGGCCGAATTGAACGCGGCAGCGGCCGCTCTCTTGCCCAAGAAAGAGGTCAAGGGACCCACTCCTTGACCGAGAAAGATGACTTTCTTGCCTTTTGCCTTGGCAAGCTTCACCAACTGCCCGTAAAACAGGGCGCTTTTGACACTGCTTGCATCTTGGAAAATGCTTCCGCCAGGAAAGACGAGGGCATCCGCTGCATCGAGGGCGCGCTTGAAGGCGGTCATGTCTCTACGGTCGATGGCGGTAAAGCCGTAAAGCCGATTTGTCTCTTCCGGGTTGCCGCTCATCACCGTAATCCGGTGCTCGCTTTTCCCCAAACCCTGGACGAACCCCAGCAAAATGGCATCATCGCCAAGATTTCCAGCGCCGAAGTATCCCGCCAAGAGCAAGCTCGCCATTAGGCCACCACCGTTCGTTTCAAGCTGAATTTACGAATCAAACCCCAGAGGGCGAATCCGATAATACTTCCCGGGATCAACCCCACCAGATTGCGCATCAGGCTCAGCATCACTGGAGTGTGGAGGTGACATAACGTATTGACAATATCCGTTTGCCCCACGGCTCCGATGGCAAGGCAAAGCGCCGTCCAAGGTGCGAGTTTGGGGGAAGGATGCCGTCTCTGCCACAGCAAGAGCCCAATCCCCACGATCAGCATTGGATGTCCAATCAGGAACGATTTCGTTCGGGGGCGCACAAACAGCAGCGTGTCCAAAACCGATCGAAACTTTAGCTCCAGGTCGCTAACGCCTGCAGGGTTATCATTGCCGGTTCGAGAGTTCATAAACAGTAAACCGGCAAGGATAAACAGGGTGAGAAATGCGGCTCCCCACGTAATTGGATTCTTCATCGTTTCCCGCAGGTTCGAGAACCTTGCTGCGAAGTACCAGGCGACGACCAGAATCGGCACAAAGACTGCGATCTTGATTCCCCGAAACTCCTGCGCCTTTACAAAATAGGGCAGCCCATTCAGCAAGCCGGCAACCGCCAACCCCCCAACGAGGCTGATGACCGATACGATCAGAAACTCGATGAGGATGTTTTTGCCATCCCGTGCATCGAGCGTCAGGAATGCCGCAAGTGGAAAAGCGACCGCGACTCCCAGCGCGGCAAACGACCGACCCAGGCTCGTTAGCGTAGCGATCGCCAGAAGGCCGAACAAGATTGTGACCGTCCATGTGGCCCGGGGCGACCGAATCAACGATTCGGCGACGAAGTACACGACCGGTACCGCTGAAAGGGCAATCAGAATCGTGAGGGCGACAGGTACACGGGAATCTTCAAACGGACGCGCCATGCCCATATCACCACCATCTTTTCTCACCTCGTCGTTAATTGACTTTACGAACTCAACGAAGGTGTGAAGGGGATCACCTGAGGCATGGCTGACCGGTCGCACGAGCAGAATGCGCATGTTTCGCTCGCGGGCCGCTTTGGCATAGCGATCGACCGCCTCAGATAAGGGCAACTTGTCCAGCTCTGCAGTCTGGGCGCTGTGAAGTCTGACAACAATGTCGGATGCGCCAGCCACAATGTTGGCGTCGCCGCCAATTTTTGTGAATTCAGGGGATGCGTACAAGATGCCCAAGCCCCTTAGTGCGGCAATCGTGTCCGGAATTGCGTCTCGCCGACCAAGCACTTGGTCACCCTGAGGTAGGAAAACATCGGCGCCGAGCTGTTTGGCCCACCCGAGCGTGCTACGTATGTAATCGCCAGAAATGCCCGATGGATTCGACATCCGACAGATGATCCCGAGTCCAGACTGCCGCACAATCTGCGCGATACTCGGGTTGAGGCCGACGGCAGTTTGGCGAATCAAAGACGGGCTGGCGAAGTCGACGCGAATAGCAGACTCACCTTCTTCTTTGCCCCTGACGATCTTCGCTCCTGGAAAGCGCGTTCTCAAACCTCTTTCAGCTCTTGCAGTGAGGGCGGCAATTGCCTTTTCGGAACTGA
>CAMLEL010000190.1 GCA_946478935.1 uncultured Armatimonadota bacterium | reverse complement strand
GGTAACGATCGTAATTTGGGGCCGCGCCAAAACTGATCAATTCAGGTCTTTCGGCTCTGACGCGCTCGAACGCCAGGGAATCGGCGGTCATAAACTTTTCTCCGCCTCCCTGAGAGCTTCCGGCCTGTACGACTTCTTGTACTTGGCTGGACATTCGCAAAAAGCCGTTCCTTGGGATTCCGTTTGGCAGCAGGTAGGTGCGCTCTGAAGCGACACTTTGATCACCGAGCACGATCCGACGGCCTTGCTCCTGCGGACGATCGACGCTTGGACCCTCGAATCCGTTGAATACCTGCTCCGAAACCAACGCAATCTGCGCCTGACTGAGGGTGTTCAGCGGTACTTGGCCACTTCGCATCAGGGCCTGCCTCTGAGATGTGGACATGCTTGCATAGAATTGCAGCATCTGCCAACCGCCGGCGAAGCTGAATTGACCCAAGCCTTCGTCGGCGGCGGGCGAATTGATGAACCGTAGATACAATTCATCCAGCTCGTTAAAGCGAGGTGCTTTAGACTGATTGGATGCAAATGCCGCCCAGTCATCAAGGCTCAGGAAACCCTTGGCGTCAAGCAGGCGCAGAGTTTTGCCAAGCGCCATCCGGTTCACTGAGCGATTACGAGATGTCGATGGCGCAACGGGGGAGACAATGAGCCAACCTGCGTCCTCGTTAAACTTTAAGCCTGCACTTCGTTCAGCGCTCTGCTTGGTCAACGTGGGGGTCGCATTACCAATTGCTAATTGGTTCAGTGGCATAAACGCGGTGTCTGGCACATATGCAACCAGGTTTTTGCCGCGGGCCTTGGCGATTCCTGCAATCAACTCACCAGGAGCAAAGCTCAGAGGGTCGAATTGCTCGGGTTGGAGAACCTTGGCGCGAAGGTCGGCGCTCATAGTCGGCGTCTTGCCATCGCCGCCGCCGGAAATTCGGAAAGTGGAGCTTGCAGATCCCGAAGCAACTGCCATGACGCGAACAGCGCCCCGTGCTCCACCGGCACCAGGCCCAGTTTGCCCGACAAGTTTTGCCATTTCGAGGGCCAAGGGCGAAAGAGCAATCGGCTTCTCCGCGCTGGGATTTGTTGGAGGTTGAGCTTCAGACCGAGATGCCGTCGGCCCAACAAAGAATTGACCTGAAGCAATGGTCTTGCCGTTGGGATCAGCAATGATCAAAGAAACATTGACGTTGTTGCTGCCAAGGCTCGGTTGATTGACCAACAGTGCGTAGCCTATTCCGAGGGAGGGATCTCCATCACCCATGCCGTCCGCGCCAAATCCATTGACGACGATTTGTCGCGTTTCACCGGTATCAGGCGGAGCATTCCTCTGCATCACGTCTCGATAGACTGCCGACTCCTTGATAAATTGACGGAGGATGTTGTTCGCACCGTTGGGCATCGCCTTTTGCATTCGAGTCGGTTTCAGTGAGAAGACAAGACGGTTGCCACTCATCAATAGTGCGATTTGGGAATCTGACATCTTGGCGAGCAGATTGGTGATGGCTCTTGCCGCGGGCGTTTGCCGCGTGATTGTCCCAAAATCGCCCGAAATGCGTATGTTGCCAGTTCCTGCCTGGCGCGACATCTCCTCAGTCAGCTTTCGCTGGGCATCGGCAAGCTTCTTTGCCGCATCATCGTCAAAGGCTTTGGTCTTCGATTGGGCTTCCAAAACCGTTGCCAGACTCTGCCGAAAGTCGGCAACGCGCGCCGCATTCTCAGCGCGTTGGTCGGCAGCCTCAAAGTTACTTCCTCGATAAAAGACCCAGCCGAGCCCTTCCTTTCGCCACTCACCGTTCAACGCTTGAGCGATTTTGCTCATTGCATCCGAAAGGGTTACGTCCTTCAAATCCAGCAGAATGACGTCGTTGGCAACCTGTCCTGCAGCCACCAAGTTTGTACCAGCCGCCTTTGAAAGCCGTTCAAATACGGACTTCGCCGATCCAGCCTGAGCGGTGAATGAAAACTTTGCCGCCGAGTCTTGACCGAGTGCGGTCGCCGAGATCGCCGCAGAAATTAAAATGAGGCTTGCACGCATATTGTCCTACCGTATTCATGATCCAATACAATTCCTGACTCGCAAAGGGTTCCAAGTGGTAAGAAGACCCGTGGAACTCATTTCTGACGATCGCGAACGGTTGGACCGCTTTCTTGCCAGAAAGCTACCCGAGCATAGCCGCTCTAAGTTGGCCAGATTGATCGCTGATGGGCTGGTCATGGTAGAAGGTCGCGCCGAAAAACCATCCTTCTTGCTATCGGGGGGCCAGCGTGTAACGCTCGATGAGCCGACCGATTCTGAAGCCCATGACTTGTCTCCGGCGGAAATTGACCTTGATATTGTCTATGAAGATGCTCACCTGCTCGTCGTCAACAAACCACGTGGTTTGGCCGCCCACCCCGCCAAGACGCTCCACGAACCGTCATTGGTGAATGCACTGCTGGCAAGATCGCACGCCCTCAGTACCGTCGGAGGAGACTTCAGGCCGGGCATCGTCCATCGGTTGGACAAGGAAACAACCGGCCTCATGATCGTCGCCAAGACTGATGCGGCACATGTGAAACTTGCTCGGCAGATTGAAACGAAGGCAGCCGAACGTCGATACTTCGCAGTCGTTGCCGGGGTGGTATCAGAGCCCAAGTTTAGAATTGATGCGCCGATTGGCCGGGACAAGAGGAATCGGACCAAGATGGCAGTCGATCCTAACGGCAAGCCAGCTGCCACGGTGGTGATGCGAATCGGGCGACTGGAACGAGGGTGGTTGATTGGCGCGAAACTTGAAACAGGAAGGACGCATCAAATCCGGGTGCACCTCAGCAGTTTGGGAATGCCGGTGTTCGGAGACAGTGTTTACGCTCCCAAGGCGTATCGCGAAGGGCCGATGCAACTCCATGCGGCGTTCCTATCATTCACGCATCCCATATCGGAGAACCGAATCCAGTGCTACGCTGAGCCGCCAACCGACTTCATGGGCAGGGAACTGGCAACGCAGGACAGTCTTACTTCAATCTAAGGACGGAAGGAACACAGATGGGACAAATCGTATCTTTCAATGGCGGAGAAGTTGAGAACCAGGGTTATCTCGCCGAGTCTGCCAATCCGGGCATCGGAGTCATCGTGATCCAAGAATGGTGGGGTTTGGTCGACCACATCAAGGATGTTTGCGATCGATTCGCAGCGGAAGGCTTTACGGCGCTGGCGCCCGACCTCTACTTTGGTGAAGCCACAACGGAACCAACTCGAGCCGGCGAACTGATGATGGCGCTGAACATTCCGGAAACCGCGGAGGTACTCAGCAAAGCGATTCAGTTTTTGATCGAGTCACCGAAGGTTGAGGGTCAGAAAGTTGGAATCGTCGGGTTCTGCATGGGTGGCCAGCTAGCTTTGTATGGAGCCAGCCACGACGATCGGATCGGGGCTTGCGTCCACTTTTACGGCATTCATCCCAAAGTTCAACCCTCGTATCGAGACTTGGCGGGGCCTGTGCTCGGATTCTTTGCAGAGCATGACGAATACAACTCACCGGATGTTATCCGAGCCCTCGACGAGGAATTGACGCTGCTTGAGAAACCTCATCACTTCGAGACTTATCCTGGCACCAAGCACGCGTTTTTCAACGACGATCGTCCCGAAGTCTACGATGAAAAGGCCGCCAAAGATGCCTGGCAAAAAATGCTTGCCTTTTTCCGCGAAAACTTGGGTGCCGAGCAATTCGCCCATGCTTGAGCATCAAAACCGGGAAGTGGTAATTCACATCTCGATGTCAATTCGGGAGTTGCCAAAACTCACTCTTCCACCAGACGTGGACGAATCTGGACGAATTCGACGTCGCATCGCTCAGGCTGACTCACGACATAGATAACGCATTCTGCAATATCCTGCGCCTTCAACATTTTGCCGTCTTTTTGCCATTGCCGTTGTTCGGCCGTCGACTTCATCGTCATGTCGGTGCCCACCAATCCCGGCTCAACGTTGGTAACGCGAATTCCCATTTTGTTTGCCTCGGGAGCGAATGACTTGGTGAAGCCGCGGACCCCGGATTTGGTCGCCACATAAACGCTGTTTTCGTCGTCTGCTTCCGCGCTCATCGAACCGATATTGACAATATGGCCGGACTTCTTTTCCTTCATGCGATCGACGGCCATTCGGCAGCATGCCATGTAGCCCAGTAGATTGGTTTCGACCACGTATTTCCATTCCGCATAATCGCTGTCGGTGATCTTGCTCGCAGGCTGGGCGGCATTGTTGACCAAGATGTCCACGCCTCCGAGCTTTTCGTCGGCGGTTTTGAACACTTTCTCAATGTCTTCGATGAGTGCTTGATCGGCAATCATTCCTTCTATCTGACCTTGACCGTTCGGCTCAATATCACCCAGAGCGTCATTCAGTTCCTTCTCGTGTCTTCCAAATATCAACACCCTTGCCCCTTCGGATACCAGTCTCTTCGCCAAGCTTCGTCCAATGCCAGTGGTGCCGCCGGTGACGATTACGGCCTTATCTTTCAGGTTGGTTTTGTCGATCGTCGTCTGCATCGTTCTCTCCCGTCTGTTCATCCCGCTCTCGATCTGGATATGCGAATCCGCCTGGTGCGTTACCGCGCTGTTCGTCCTCTTGAGGGCCGACCCCATCATCGATTTCGATGTCTCCGTTTAAGGTTCTGCGCGTCGATTCCTGGCTTTGGTAGCTGGACTGAGATTCATTCACGTCGTCCATGGCTGGCAACTGTGCGCTGTCGATGGTCCGCCAATGAGCCTCTGGTTCTTCTTGGTCTCGTCTCATGATCCTTTGTCGTGACCGTCCCGTTTCGGCAGAAGGGCGTAAGGACATATCTGACTTCCGGTAGAGATTCATAAGAAACCAGGGCCTGATGCATTGGGGTGGCTCGGCCGACCTTCTGAGGAGGAGGTGCAATATGAAAAAGAAGTGGCCATTGGGTGATTACGGGTTGAGCATAGTGCTCGCGTTTCTCTTCCTTATCAGCTGGGCAATTCAAACTTGGGCGGGTTGGCACAAGTACGCGGATGACCAAATAGACCATGGCAAACAAGCGGAACTATCGGGCTATCTTCATCCATGGCTGGAGTCCACGTTCGAAAACTGGCAATCAGAGTTTCTGCAACTGCTCACGTTCGTGATCCTGACGGCCCTCCTCATCCATAAAGGTAGTCACGAGTCCAAAGACGAAGACGTGAAAGTCGAGGAACAACTCAATCGAATTGAAGAAAAGCTCGATCGATTGGAGAAGCAGCGCTCGGGCTAACTTGCGTTATCATGGTTCTCGGTTATGAACGCTGCGATGCTCTTTCTGGCAGTTGCTTTCAGCCAGGGACAAAGCCAGTCCCTGTTGCGAGAAATCATTCCTGAACCGACAGGTAGGAACGGCTACGAAGAGTATCTGATGGCTTGTGATTTGATGCGCTCGGCTCGCGTGAATGAGCTTTTGGAATTGCGACCCGAACAGCTGGCCGACATCATCTTACGATACGAAAGCGGCCAAAGGGTCGATCCCAGAAATGCTATCGAAGATAAGTCGGGAGTGCCAAGGGAGACTTACGAGTTTGCGAAAAAGTACCGCAACTACACCGTTCTTCAA
>CAMLEL010000189.1 GCA_946478935.1 uncultured Armatimonadota bacterium | reverse complement strand
GGAATTCGCCCCGGCGAAAAAATTCACGAGATTATGGTCTCGGACGAAGAGCGCTACCGAACCATCGAACGCAAAGGCTACTACGTCATCCAGCCAATGCTTGACGAGTTGCTCCCAGAGGTTGTGGACACTCCCGTCCTTGCTGGTGAATACACTTCCGCAAACGTCACATTGGATGACGACGCGATTCTGGGACTTATTCGGCCAATTCTCGACGAAGGAAGATTCAACATGGCGGCCGCGGCGTGAAAGTCGCCACCATCTGTGGGACGCGTCCGGAGATTATTCGTCTCAGCCGAGTCATTGCATGGCTGGACCAACACTGTGACCACCGACTGGTCTACACCGGACAGAACCACGATCCCAATCTGAGCACCCTCTTCTTTGATGAGTTGTCGGTGCGCAAGCCAGATGCCTGGTGGAACGTGCAGGCTCGCAATTTTGGCGAGCAGGTTGGCAAAATCATCGCCGAGGCGACTGATTATCTCACGCATGAGCGCCCAGATCGGGTGCTCATCTTGGGAGATACAAACTCAGGCATGGCATCGATCGCGGCAGCGAGACTCGGCATTCCCGTGTATCACATGGAAGCGGGCAACCGATGTTATGACGATCGTGTGCCAGAGGAAGTCAATCGGCGGGTGATCGATCACAGCAGTTCGATACTCCTTCCCTATACTCACCGGAGCAAAGAGAATTTGCTTGCTGAAGGCATACATCGAGATCGAATCTTCGTGACTGGTAATCCGATTTTTGAGGTTATGGAGTACGAGGCCGAACGGATCGACGGCAGCAAGATCTTGGATCGACTGGAAGTTAGACCCGGACAGTACTTCGCGGTAACGCTGCACCGTAGTGAAAATGTAGACGATGCGGTCCGGCTCGGCTCGCTCCTTGCCGGGCTGGACGCAGTTGCCGAGTATTTCAAGAAGCCCATTGTCGCCAGCTTGCATCCGCGGACCGCCGATAAGATTCAACGCTTTGATCTCGCGCCCAAGTCATCGTTGGTGCGGTTCGTGACACCGATGGGCTTTCATGACTTCGTGAAGCTGGAGAAGCACGCGATGGCGGTACTGACAGATAGCGGAACCGTTCAGGAAGAAGCCGCGATTCTGCAAGTTCCAAATGTCATCGTACGCGATGTCACCGAGCGCTCGGAGGCTATTGAAGCCGGTTCCGGGATCTTGTCTGGTGCGAATCCGGAAGAAATCCTGCGGGCACTGCGATTTGCCGTCGAATCAGGTTGCAAATGGACCTTGCCAGACGAATATTTACAGCCAAATGTGGCTTCAATCGTCTCTCGCATCGTGCTGAGTTATCGGCGGGCCGCATGAAGATCCTTTTCATTTCCCAGCATTATCGGCCAGAGCCGTGCGATACTCGGACTTCGAAGCTCGCTGCCGAATTCGCTGCCCGTGGACATGAATCCGTTGCGCTCACAAGCTTTCCGAATTATCCATATGGCAAGGTCTACGAAGGATATCGACAAAGTATCCGGTCGCGTGAGGAGGTCGAGGGAGTCCAAGTCGTTCGCGTGCCAATGTATCCCGATCACAGTCGGTCTGCCAAAAAGCGCGCGTTAAGCTATCTATCCTTCGGGGCTTCCGCTTTCTTTCTCGGCGCAATATTCACCAAGCGCCCTGACCTGGTCTGGATTCATCATCCACCCCTGACGACAGGTATTGCCGGGTACTTACTTGCCAAACTGAAGGGCGTCCCGTATGTTTATGAGATTCATGACCTCTGGCCGGAAACATTGGTCAGCACGGGCATGATTCGGGAGGGCCGCATCACCAAGGTCATCGCCAAGGTCTGCCATTGGCTTCATCGCGGTGCATCTGCCATCGTCGTGACGTCCCCAGGAATGAAGAAGCACTTGGAGAAACAAGGCATTTCTGCAGAACGCATTGCCGTCATTCCGCAATGGGCGGATGAAGACGTCTTTCGGCCGACGGAGCCTGATCGTGCCTTTGCTGACGAGTACGGTTTATCCAACAAGAGAAACTTTGTGTTCGCCGGAAACTTGGGGGTCGCCCAAGGGTTGGATACCCTGCTTGATGCAGCGAAAATGCTCGTCGACCTATCCGATTTTCAATTGGTGCTCATTGGTGACGGCGTCGAAGGTCCGCGGCTCCGTGAGCGTTGTCAGGCGGAGCGAATCGAGAACGTTCGGCTCCTCGGCCAGATGCCCGGCAACGACGTGGCCAAAGTTATGGCCAGTGCAGAAGCCGCAATCGTCCACCTGGTTCGTGATCCGCTATTTGCCATCACCATTCCCTCTAAAACGCAGGCCTACTGAGCGTGTGGAGTCCCAGTGCTTTGTGGCGTCGAAGGCGATGCCGAGGAAATCATTTGTGAAGCACGAGCGGGTTTGTCCTTCATCCCGGAGGACGCAATGGATATGGCTCGCCAAGTCCGTGCACTGATGACGATGAGTGCCGATGAGCAAGCAAAGTTGGCCGCAAACAGCCTCGCTGCATTTCGCCGGCGATTCCAGCGTTCAGCGATCGTCGACCAGTATGCCGAGCTGTTTCGTTCGATTGTCACGGAACCACGAACCGAATCTTCAGTTGAGCTGGCAACCGAACGGAAGGCTGCATAGAGCCTAAGCGAGAAGACCGTGTTTGACTTCCCCTTCCACATCGGTAAGACGGAAAGGCCTGCCCTGATATCGGTACACCAGCTTCGTGTGGTCGATGCCCATCAGGTGGAGCACCGTCGCATGCAGATCATGCACTGACATCTCATCCTCGACAGATCGGTAGCCAAGTTCATCGGTCTGTCCGAAGCTGATTCCTGGCTTGATTCCGCCGCCCGCCATCCACATCGTGTAGGCGTGTGGATGGTGGTCTCGTCCCAGATACGTTGAGCCACCCCGAGCTTCGTTCATCGGAGTTCGCCCGAACTCACCACCCCAAATGACGATCGTATCGTCCAGCAGACCCCGTTGCTTCAGGTCTTTGATGAGAGCCACGGCCGCTTTATCGACCTCCTGACAAAGCTTTGGCAATCGATGCTTGATATCATCGTACTAACCGGTTCCGTGATTGTCCCAACCACGGTGGTACAGCTGCACGAATCGAACTCCGCGCTCCACCAGGCGTCGGGCCAAAAGGCAGTTATTTGCGAAACTGCGCTTTCCAGGTTCGGCGCCATACATTTCCTGAGTTGCCTTGGATTCCTTTGTAATCTCCATCAACTCGGGAACGCTGGACTGCATTCGGTAGGCAAGTTCATATTGAGCGATTCGTGTCTCGATCTCGGGATCGAGCGTCTCTTTGAATTTGATTCGGTTCAAGTCTCGGATCGCATCGAGCGTCTCGCGCCGGACCTCTTTGGTCACGCCATCAGGATCGTCTACGTAAAGGATGGGCTCTCCTTCAGACCTGAACTCGACCCCTTGATAAACGCTTGGCAAGAATCCGCTGGCGTAGCATGCTTTTCCACCATCCGGATTGTTCTCGCCCGAAATAAGAACCACAAAGCCCGGCAAGTTTTGATTCTCGGTGCCAAGCCCATAAGTCATCCATGACCCCATGCTGGGGCGCCCAGGCTGCTGAAATCCTGTATTCATGAACAGCTGAGCAGGCGCATGGTTGAACTGGCTTGTCTTCATCGTTCGGACGACTGCAACATCGTCGGCAATCTCTTTAAAGTGCGGCAGCAACTCTGAAACCCACTGACCGGACTTCCCGACCTGCTCGAACTTGTAGGGTGATGCCAAGAGCTTCGGGACGCCCCGTATGAAAGCGAATCGCTCGCCTTTCAGCAGCTCTTCCGGGCAGGCTTGGCGGTCGTACTTGACCAAAGTC
The DNA here is from genome assembly GCA_946478935.1 of uncultured Armatimonadota bacterium. The sequence goes on along the minus strand of CAMLEL010000189.1, from coordinate 1,792 downwards.
GGTTTCGGTTCAAAGAGGTCGAGTTGGGAAGGCGCTCCCGCCATGAACAGAAAGATGACGTTCTTCGCCCGCGCTTTGAAATGCGGCTTTTTGGGAGCCATTGGGTTATCTGACCCTGCCAATGCGAAGGCATTCTCGAGGAGTAAGTTGCTCAATGCAACGCCCCCGATCCCATAGCCCATCTGGCGGAAGAAGGTCCGTCGGGTGATGTCTTTCAGTATCTCGTCATGCATGGGCTATTCCTTGGTAATCGTCTCGTCCAGGTTCAAAAGAACGCTGGCAAATAGGGTCCACGCCGCTTCACTTGGCGTTGCGGCGACTTTGGAAGCGTGGTCCGGGTTGGCAACGTACATTCGGTTGAGGTTCCCCACCACCTGCACTAGACTCTGACGTTCGGCCTCTGACGGATATCGGGCGGTGCAAGCGCGAAACATCGTTGCTGCCCGCTTGCCAGAGTCCGCGATGGTTTGCGTCTTGGCTGCGAATGCTCGGGCCGCCTCCATAAATGCTGGATCGTTTAGTAGGTTCAAAGCCTGAAGAGGGGTGTTGGTGCGCTCGCGCCGTACGGTACAAGCCTCACGGGTCGGTGCATCGAAATTCACAAAGCTGGGATAAGTCGCCGTCCGCTTCCAGAATGTATACAGGCCTCGCCGGTAAAGATCGTCACCTGCACTGGTTATCCACTTTTCGCCGCTGTATGGGGTGTTCCAGACGCCTTCTGGTTGATGCGGGAAGACACTTGGGCCGCCAATCTTGTCGCTGAGCAATCCAGAAACCGCCAGTGCGTTGTCGCGAATCGCTTCTGCGTCCAATCGGCTTCGATTTGCCCTGGCGAGGAGTCGATTCTGGGGATCCTTCTCCAGCGCCGCAGGCGAAGTACGCGAAGATTGACGGTAGGTTGCACTGGTGACCATCATGCGGTGCATGGCCTTCATGTCCCACTTCTTGTCCATGAATTCGACAGCGAGCCAATCCAACAGATCTGGATGGGTCGGCGGCGTTCCCGGCGTTCCCCAATTCTCACTGGTTTCCACGATGCCGCTGCCGAAATGCTGCTCCCACATGCGGTTCACCTGAACCCGTGCCACAAGTGGGTTCGAGCGGGACACCAACCACTTTGCCAAAGAAAGCCGATCCACGCGCTTTTCTGGGATTGAGCCAAACGCCGCTGGGACACCGGCTGTGACGAGGGGTCCGGGCTGAAGGAATTCGCCGCGAACGTGCAAGGGAGCCGTCAAGATGTTCTTACCTGGCCGCTCGCGCATGACCAGAGCATTGGGAATCTCAGACTTGATCTTCGCCAAAGATGCTTCTGCCGACTGCAACCGCTTTCGTATCGGAGCCAACTCAGGGCTGATGGAGCGGAAGTAGGCGTCGATCTTGGGATCAGTTGTCGGATCAGGCGATCGATCGATCAGCATGGTGATCTCTTCCGGAATCGTATGAAGGTAGGGCTCAATCTCCGCCGTGGTCTGGATATTGAATTGGTAAATCGAATGCTGGGGCCAAGTTGGAGAATCGTGACTCAACTCCACGATCAGTTGCCCCGCTTTTGCAAGAGGCTTGGAGAGCCGTACGACGAGCCAGTGCGTTTTACCTACTTCCGGAGCCACAGCCCAACCCGAGTTCGGGTCGGTATCGAATAGACCCGCCAGAGAATAGCCTGGCTGGACAAAGCTCGAAACTGGATCTTTCAACTCCACCGGCGTTCCATCCAAGCTTGCGGTAAGGCGACTAAGGATGAAGTTTCCGCCAGAGGAGCGCCCCGGTCCCTTTTGCGGAAGACTCGAAT
>CAMLEL010000188.1 GCA_946478935.1 uncultured Armatimonadota bacterium | reverse complement strand
CAGGGGCTCGGTGACCGGTTGACGATCGACGACACCCGGAGCATTCACTTCCAAGCGGCGGAATTCGGTGCCAGTTGGAGCAGGGAGACCATCAATCGTTTGACCGAGAGCGTTGACGACGCGGCCAAGCAATGCGTCGCCCACCGGAATCTCGATGATCCTTCCAGTCTCGCGGACCTGATCGCCTTCCTTGATGAGGGTGTCGTCACCCATCAAAACAGCACCGATCGAGTCCTCCTCCAAGTTCAGAGCCAAGCCCGTGACGCCATTTGGAAACTCGAGGAGTTCGCCCATTTGGCAGTCTGGCAATCCGTATACGCGGGCGATGCTGTCGCCAACCTGGATGACGGTGCCAACGTGCTCAACTTCGACCGAGCGCTCAAAGCGCTGCAGCTCTTGCTCGAGGATGGATGTGATTTCTTCAGGACGAATGCTAGACATGGATTTCTCGGATAAAGGATGCTGGTGCGTGATTAATTCTGTTTCAAAAGGTCGCGGCGCAGCCGCTCATTCAATCTGCGAAGGGAACCGCGGACGGTGCCGTCGAGGACGTAGTCGCCAATCTGAACCTTGACGCCGCCAATCATACGGGGGTCGATGCGGTAATCCGCCTCGACTGACTTTCCGGTCTGCTGTGCGAGTTTCGCCACGATGCCGTCTTTCTGATCGGCATCGAGGGCTTCTGCGGAGGTCACCAAAACATAGGCCACGCTGCCGTGTTCGCGGCGCATCGCCACAAACTCATTCCGGACGAATGAAATTTCGTTCTCGCGCCGCTTGACCAGCATCAGGCGCAGAGCCTGCATCGTCAGTGCGGTGACGCGGTCCGAAAAGAGCTTTTCAGCAATTTGGATTTTCTCCTCACGACCCACATGTGGGCTGAGAATGAAGTCTTTGAATTTCTGATCGTTCTCCAAGAGACTGGAGATCGCCGTCAGGTCGTCCTCCACACTTTTCACCACATCGTTCTTTTGAGCGGTGATAAAGAGCGCGGTAGCGTATCGGCGGGCGACCTTGGTATCCGGCATTTAGTGGGTCACCTCGACATTGTCGATGAACTCGGCAACGAGCTTGCGGTTCTTCTCGCTGTCCATGTTCTCGCCAAGAATCCGCTCGGTGGCAGTCAGGGTGAGATTGACCACTTCAGCGCGAAGCTGGCCGAGCACTTTCTGCTTCTCAGCTTCGATCTCCTGATGGGCGCGCTTGACCAACTCGTCAGCCTTGGAACTCGCTTCCGACATCAGATTCTGTCGGAGTTCTTGAGCTTCCTTGATCTGAGCCTGGATTTGCGAACGTGCTTCCGCCTCGGTGGCAGCCAAGCGCTGCTCGTAATCGCTCTTCATTTTTGTCATTTCGGAGCGAAGGCTCTCTGCCTCTCCGAAAGTCGATTCGAGTGCGTTCGTCCGCTCATTGATAGCGTCCGAGAGCGGCCGGAAGTAAAAGCTTTGAAGAACGGGGAAGAGGATCAGGAATACCCCGATAACCGCAACGGTGATACCAAGATCGAGCGGGATGCCTTTCTCAGTAAGCGTGTGGCGAAGTTCGACCGTGTTCAATGAGACCCAATAGCCGCCTGCCATCAGCACGATGCCGATGATGAGTAGGAGGATAAAAGGGGGGCCGGATTTCTTAGGTTCGTTGCTCATTCTGCGAGTGAATAGTTTAGACGGAAAAGGGGCCGGGGTAAACCCGGCCCGGAAATCGACTACTTGAGGCTGGGAGCGCCGATGAAGACCGTCAGAAGGAAGACGAGCTCGACGAACGCGAACGCGATCAGCATCGCAACCTGCAGCTTACCGATGGCCTCGGGCTGTCGGGACATGCCCTGAAGACCGGCCCAGCCGATCATGCCAAGGCCGAGAGCGACGCCGAGTGCGGTGATTCCAAGTCCAATTACGTTCATTGTGTTTTTTGATTCTCCTAGAGGGTTAAGTTTCTTGTTTGATGTCGCAGTTGAAAAAATGTTCAGGCGTGGGCCGGGACGGGGTGACCATGGTCCCCCTCGTGATGCTCGTCATGGTCTCCGTGATGCTGGGTGACGAGCGACAGATAGACGCAGGTGAGCAGGCAGAAGATCATCGCCTGTACGACCACCGTCATCAGCTTGATGGGAAGGAGGAACTCGCCGACCGGGATTAAATACTTCTCACCGAGCAAGTTCATGGCGTGCACCGCTTCACCACCGCCAAAGATGTTTCCGTAGAGTCGCAGACTCAGCGAAGCGTTCTTCATCAACTCCGAAACGATTTCAATCACGAAGATCAGGATGTTGATGCCGATCATGGCCATACCCATCTTGGGTCCGGCAAAGTGAGAAAGATGGCCGAGGAATCCGTTGGTCTTGATGCCTTCGTACTGCACGTAGGCAATGCTGACGACTGCCATTCCAAGGTTGAAGCCAAGGCTCGCCGTAGGTGAGAACCCAAAGAAGAGCGCAACCAGGTTACCGATGAAGATCACGAGCCAGATGGTCCCGATGAATGGAACATACTTCCGACCGTGTGCACCGATGATTCCTACGCACATATTCTCGATAAATAGATACAGCTGCTCCGATAGCTGGGTAAGCGGATTTTTGAAGACCCGTCCGTTGATGCCTTTCTTGGCATAGGCAAGCAATGCAAAAATGATGCCAATAACGAGGAACGTGTAGATCGCCGTGCCCAAGAAGGAGACTTCTACCTTGTGTTCATCGGTCGCAGCGAGGACCATGTTTGAAGACGAGAGGAATCCACCCATATACAAGTGCGTGGGCCCTAGCGGTTCTTCGCTATGACCCACCCTATTGCGGCCAAGTATACCAGTCCCAACCCTATCAAGAATCCGTTTAGGACCATTCCCCCCGCCTTTTGCGCGATCACCGCGCTGATGCACCAAACAGGGAGTTTGATGAACAGTGCCATGACTCCAAACATGCCTGCGGTGTCGATTGTTTTCGTTTCCTTAACAGTGCGACCAACGACCCAGAGAGCAAATCGGAACGCGACGAAATTAAAGGCAGTGCTGCCCAAGCCAAGGGACATGCCGTAGAGGCCCGGCACGCCGCCGAAAACATAGGAAAGTACGAGGGCGAGGACTCCGCCCACCGCAAAGGCGATGAAGAGGCGATTCACGGTTGCCGGTCGGCCCTCGAAAGCAAGATCACCGTCATGACGATTCCGAGCGCTGTCCCGGCGACTGCACCAATCCCTTTATAAGTCTGACCGCCAGAACCTGAATCCAAATACCAGCCGATCGCCAGCCCGAGGAGCGGAAGGCCAATCAATGTGTATGCGATGCTGAGGCCCACGCCCAAACCCCGGGCGCTGTCCCGGTCACTTTCCATTCGGCGGTTCTCTTCACGCTTTTTGTTCTCGCGAATCTGTTTCTGAGCGTGAGCTCGATCCTCAAGCGCTTTCAGTCGGCTGGCAAACTCGTCGTCGATTTTGTCGCCCTTCGCCTTCGCGCTCTCGACCTCAGCCGAGATCTCGTCTCCATCGGCGTCCAATCCAAGTTCTCGGATGCGGCGATCCAAGTCGTCTTCATCGATAAACTTGTCGTTATCGGTCATCCTCGATGAAGTATAGCGGGACGAGGGCCCGAGTCCCATTCCGTCGGACTTATCCAACCGGAATTCTTGCGAAAATCGCGCACATTCGTCTAGTATTCTATTGACGATGGTCGATCGCTCCCTGGAAACGGAAGTCCAATGGCTCAAAGGCGTTGGACCCAAGCTCGCGCCGCTGTTTGGCAAACTGGGAATCACCACCGTTGGCGACCTGCTGTATCACCTGCCACGCCGATATGAGGATCGAACCAAGATCCCGCCCATCAAATTTCTGCGTCCTGGCCAGTTCGCTACGATCCGTGGGACCGTGCGTTCCGTCTCATCTCGCCCGATCAGGGGCGGCAGGGTTATTGTGAAGGCGTTGGTGGACGATTCGACGGGCACGGTCGCCCTGACATGGTTCAACCAGCCATGGATTGCTCGCAAGCTCGACCAATACCGTAGCGAGATTGTGGCCTATGGATTGGCCAAAGATGCGGAATACGGATGCGAGATCAGTAGTCCGGAATATGAACTGATCGAGGATGAGGAGGACGCCGCCGACTTCGCTCGGATCGTCCCGGTCTATCCAGCCACGGAGGGCTTGCCGCAAAAGCTCATTCGTCGGGCGGCTCGTGCCGCCTTGGACGGCTATTTGAACTCGGCGGTCGATCCCCTTCCTCCGGCGATCCTCAAAGCCGAAATGCTTCGGCCGCTACGATGGAGCCTTCGCGAAATTCATGCGCCAAGTTCGGACGAGTTTAGACTGCAGGCCCGCCGCCGTTTAGTGTTCGAAGAGTTCTTCTACCTGCAAGTAAGCCTCGCCATGAAGCGTGCCGAAACGCAACAAGAACTTGGGATCGCATTTCCAATTGAGCAGTTGATCAATGGTGAAGTCCCACCGGTTCGGACCGTAGACGGATCTCACGACTCCGCAACCGTCGGGAAGCGTGCCCTGGTGGTTAAAGAACGGCGGGATGCCCATCTCTTCGATTCGCAACTGCAATCAAAGCGGGATGGCGTGCCACTCTGGGATCAAATCCACGCGATGCTGCCATTCGAACTGACTGGCGCCCAGAAGCGGGTCATCGGCGAGATTTGGGCGGATATGGCACAGCCGCATCCGATGAATCGGCTTGTTCAAGGTGATGTCGGCTCAGGAAAAACAGCGGTGGCCGCTTGCGCGATCCTGGCCGCCGTTCGAGCTGGATACCAGGCAGCGTTGATGGCGCCGACTGAGATCTTGGCTGAACAACACTATTACAATATCCGGAGGCTTTTCGAACCCCTTGGAATCGAGGTCGCATTGCTGCTTGGAAAGCAAAATTCTCGGGACCGAAAGAGGGCAATGGAGACGACGCGGACGGGAGTCGCCCAAGTCGCCGTTGGAACTCACGCGTTGATCCAAGAAGGCGTGGAGTTTGACAGGCTGGGATTAGCGGTAATCGACGAGCAGCACCGGTTTGGTGTATTACAGCGCGCGGCACTTCGAGAAAAGGGAATGGGCAATCCGGACGTTCTCGTCATGACCGCGACACCAATACCAAGGACCCTGACCATGACACTCTACGGAGACTTGGAACTGAGCGTGATCGATGAGCTTCCACCCGGTAGGAAACCTATCAAGACCCATGCAAAGGCCAATTCCGGGCGGGCGACCATATATGAAAGCGTCCGCAACTTGGTCGACGAGGGCCGACAGGCGTACTTCGTCTGCCCTTTAGTTGATGAAAGCGAGAAAATGCAGGCACAGGCGGCAACGGACCTTGCCTACCGCCTGACCCAGGGACCCTTCTCCGATAAGCGGGTGGGACTTCTGCACGGTCAAATGAAGCCCGTCGAAAAAGAGACCGTGATGGACCAGTTTAGAAAGCATGAGCTGGATATCCTTGTCAGCACGACGGTTATCGAAGTTGGGGTCGACGTACCGAATGCAAGCGTGATGGTAATCGAAGATGCCAACCGCTTCGGATTATCTCAATTGCACCAGCTTCGCGGTCGCGTGGGACGGGGCGCCCACCAGAGCTTTTGTATTCTGATTTCGGATGCCAAAAACGAAGACGCGCGGGAGAGGATGGAT
>CAMLEL010000187.1 GCA_946478935.1 uncultured Armatimonadota bacterium | reverse complement strand
ATAAAACCTTCTTTGGATAAGCGCTCAAATCGTTCCAAGCGCTGCTTCGCGTTGTCAGCCTCAGCTCCCGCAGACGCGACTCGGGCAACATTGTTTCGGACATCGCTTTCGGCGGAGGAGACCCTTGCCGTAGCGTCGACGACAGCGGCTTTCGAGTCAGCGATTTGCGCCTCATAACTCTGCCGCGCCAACTCCCACTCCGCCTTTGCCGTTTCAAGATTCGCCTGCTGCTGAAGGAGCCCACCTTCGATGGCCGCATCATTGGACACCTTTCCGAGTTGCGCCTCGGCCAAGCGGGCTCTAGCCTCAGAAACGGCCGCCTGTTGCTGGAGCAACTGCCCTTCCAGGTCGCTTGGATTTAATCGAACCAGGACATCGCCTTTGCGTACCGCGTCGCCCTCCCGAAGAACCAAGTAATCAATCCGGCCACTGGTTTTGGCAGAGATATCTACCTTCATCGGTGAATCCACTGTGCCCACGCCCTCTCTGGACTGCTCAATCAGTGCGGGGCCAGCGATCGCCATATCGACGGCCTGGGGTGCGCTTCGACGAGAGGCCGCTTGCGACGATGTATCTTGAGCGGCAGCTCGTTCAGCAGAAAGTCGCCAAAAACCAGGGCGAGCAGAGCCACAACCGGCGCGCCCCAAAGGATTGCTCTCTTCATAGGGTTATGGTAGTGAGTACGAACGCATTTGCGATTCGATCACTTCAATCCAAGTTTAATCGACGGGAACTGCAAACCGAGCCGTCAGAATAATCTTGAAGATGTTTCGAAAGATTTGTTTGGGTCTGGTATTGGCGGGCGCAACGACAGCAAATGCTCAGTCGCTCGCGGTCGAAAAGTATCGCCTGCCTAACGGAATGACCGTGATCCTGCATGAAGACCATAGCCAGCCAATCGTGGCCGTCAACATTTGGTATAAGGTCGGCTCCAAAGATGAGGCAGATCGCCGCAGCGGGTTTGCCCACCTGTTCGAACATTTGATGTTTATGGGTACCCAACGGGTGGGTAATGGACGCTTCGACACCTTGATGGAAGAGCATGGCGGCAGCAACAACGCCACCACGACCGAGGACCGTACGAACTACTTCGAGTCCGGCCCCTCATCCCTTCTGCCACTGCTCCTTTGGCTTGAAGCCGATCGACTCGAGAGTTTGGCGGAGGCCATGGATCAGAAGAAGCTGGATCTTCAGCGCGAAGTGGTCAAGAATGAGCGGCGCGAAGGAGTCGAAAACGCTCCCCATGGAAAAGCGTACGAGGCCATTCCGGGATTGATGTTTCCAAGATTTCACCCCTATAGCACGAGTGTGATCGGCTCGATGGAAGACTTGGATAACGCCTCCGTGCGGGATGTCAAAGAGTTCTTTGGCACTTTTTACGTGCCAAACAATGCGAGTCTTGTCATCGCCGGGGATTTTGACTCGAAAGCGACCAAGTCGCTGGTAGCCAAGTTATTCGGCACCTTGCCGCGAGGCAACGATATCGTTCGCAAGCCGGTTCCATTGTTAACTTTGAACGGCGTGAAACGGACGACCATGGTGGATAAGGTTCAAGCGGGCAAGTCGATCATGATGTGGCACAGTCCGGCCGCATTCAAGCCTGGTGACGTCGAAATGAGGCTTGCCGGAGGCATACTGGCGGGCAGTTTTACCAGCCGTCTCTATCAATCGCTGGTGGTGGATCAACCCATTGCAAGCGAAGTTTCGGCATACCAAAATCCACTGCTTTTGGGCTCTACGTTTACGATTGATGCCACGGCTCGCCAAGGCGTATCGCTGGATCGGCTCGAAAAGGCAATTGACGCCGTGCTACTCAAGTTCAAGAAGGAGGGTCCTTCAAATGCCGAGTTGGAGCGGCAATTCGCGCAGGTGGACTATCAGGCATTCAACGAACTTCAGTCGCTCCAGCAGCGAGCGGACCGATTGAACGAGTTCGAGTTCTATTTCGGTGAGCCGAATTCATTTGCCAAGGAGCGTGCGCTTTACCACAGTGTGACTCCGGCTTCGCTCAAGGCGGTTGTCGATAAGACGCTGGACATGAATCGCCGGTTGATTGTTCGGGTGATTCCGGAGGCAGAAGCCCCAGAGCAGAATCCTCGAGATCAGCAGCCCAAGGTGGAAAAACCAAAGCCCTTTGCATTTCCATGGGATGCGAGTTTTCTATTGGCGGAAGCCTGAACTCCCGTTGACGACCGTCGCTCTCCGGTTTGGCCGAGGTGCATCGCTTGATCCTGCTTCCAAGTCTGGCCAGTCTGAACTTCTTGCCGACATGCTCGACGAGAGCGCAGGCAGTCGGAATGCCGATCAATTCTCGAATGCCCTTGATCAGCTGGGTGCCCAGTTGGGCACTGGCGCCGATCAACGGGGGTTGACCGTTCAGCTCAGCACGTTGACCGACAAGCTTCAGCCAGCGTTGGAGTTGATGGCGGATGCAGTGATCCGGCCAAGATTTGAGCAGACCGACTGGACGCGCATCAAGCAGCTGCACCTCGAGAACCTTGCGAACGAAAACGATGACCCATCCACGCTGGCAACCAAGGTCTCCAACCGTGAATTCTTTGGTGTGACCCATGCTTACTCGAGGCCGGTGGCTGGAACGGTGGCAACCATCACTCAACTCAGTTTGGGAGATATCCAATCCATCTATGCCCGACTGAATCCGTCAGCGGGAACGTTTTATGCCAGTGGAAATTTGACGCAACAGGAGTTCCGGCGACTTCTCGAAGCGCGGTTCGGCAAGTGGCTGAAGAAGGCGGACGCGGCGGGCACGACTCCATTGCCGAACATCGCTTCGGACAAGCAGCGCGTTTTGATCGTGGACCGTCCCGATGCGGTTCAAACCGTTATTCGAGTCATGATGCCAACCGAGCCATTTTCGACTCCTCAGCGGCACGCACTGACTGCGCTGGGAGTTGCATTTGGCGGAACCTTCACCAGCCGGCTCAATCGGAATCTCCGTGAGGACAAGGGCTATACCTACGGTGCAGGCCTGAGCTTTGTGTTTACGCGACCCATCAGTTACGTGGTGGCGTCGACGTCAGTCAGGGCTGATGTGACGGGAGCAGCGCTCAAGGAGATCTCGGCCGAGTTCACAAAGGTCCAATCGGGTGACCTGACTCCGGAAGAAGCTGCCAAGGCAGTCAACACCATTCGTGTGGATTTTGTGAATGCCCTTGGCACCCGCCAAGGACTTGTCTCGACCGCAATCGCTTACCGTGAGAACGGCATACCATTCACGCAAATCGGCGCAGAACTCGAACAGTTTGCGAATCTGGATGCTTCTGCTCTCAACACAGTAGCCAAAAATGGCCTTGCGTTCGGGCGAGCGCTGATTGTTCTCGTGGGCGATCGCTCCACGATCGAGAAGCAGATTGCTGGCCTTGGCTTGGCAACGCCGGAAATCGTAAAGGGATAGACTGACGAGATTCGCACCAATGTACGTCCCCAACTACATTCCTGACCCAATTGAGATTCCTGGCAATGTCACCCAGGAGCCTTATTTGGTCCGACTGCAGTTTGTGAAAAGGGTGGCGGCGATGCATTGTGCGAGTCTCGTGTTGGTCATGGCGATCGCCTACAACTCCATCGCCCTGCCTGCAAAGTACAGTTGGTGGCCACTCGCAACGCTGATCCTTGGGCTTGCCGTAGTGCGCATCATGCTCCGGCGCGGGCCCCGAGAAGCGACGGTTTCAACATGGCTTTTGGCACCGTTGCTCCTTGCCGTCGGATTGGCCCTCAATCCTGTTCAAGCTCAAGGTTATCCGCTGTGGATGGCGGTCATCGGTCCTGCTTGCGCATTGATTTACGCCGTGTTGTGTGGGCGCGACTTCAGTTTCTTGGGCCAGTACTTACTGTCGCTGATTGCCTCAAGCACATTGATCGCAGCCCTGTCCGTCGGTGCGGCAGTAAGCGTTGCGGACGCCCGATTCGGCCTTATCCTGAATGCCGCATACCTGACCTACTGGGTTTACGATCTTGCTTCGCTGTTGGCCCGACGCCGATTGCGCGAGGAACTTGCCGCCGTGGTCGATCTCTACCGAGACGTATTGAACATCTTTGGCTATGTGGCAAGGTGCATCGGCCACTGGCGCAAGCATCGAATATGGGTTCTGCCCCGATGAAACGTTTTGATACAATAGACTCCTACATGAACGAGGCTCCAACCTGCTAGCGATAGCCAGCATTCTGCTCATCCTTGGGAGCGTATTCTTCGTAGCGGCCGAATACGGCATAGTCAGCGCACGAAAGTCTCGGATCGAGTCCCTTGCCAAGAAGGGCAACCGCGCGGCCGCTTCTCTTGCCAGTGAACTCGACGATGTGTCGGAGTATGTCGCTGCCACCCAAATCGCCATAACGATGATCGGCATCGGAGTCGGTACCGTCACCGAGCCGTATGTGACCGGTTTACTGGTCGCAGCATTCGGAGATTCAGTGCCGCACACGGTCAGTTTTCTGATCAGCTTTTTGGTCGTGACGTTTGTGCTGGTGGTGGTTGGAGAGCTTGTGCCCAAGTATCTGGTGCTTGGCGCGCCTGAAAAAGTGGCCCTTGTCACTTTCCGCCCCATGAAACTGGTGGCAACACTGCTGAAGCCCCTCATCTGGCTGGTCCGGCGAGCGGCAGCACTGGTTTTGCGCATCTTTGGGAAGCGGATGCAAGGGGCAGAGACCGGTATTGCCCGTGAGGAGTTGATGCTGCTGATCCAGTCTGGGGGCGCGGAGGGCACGCTCGACAAGATGCATGCGGAGATGGTGACCCGGGCGCTCAAACTCGATGTGCTCGACGCGCGGGACATCATGGTGCACCGTTTGGACATCAAGTGGCTGGACGTGACTCTGAATCGAGACGAACTCTTGGAACGGCTCACGGTAATTCCCTACACGCGTTTGCCCGTGTGTCGAGAAGATATCGATGACATGGTCGGCGTCGCATACCTGCATGACATTGTCAAGAACCTGACTCGACCGGATTTCAAGCTTGAGAATCTCCTTCGACCTATCGTTGCGGTGCCCGAGAATCTGACGATGGAGAAGATTGTTGCGACAATGCGCGACCAAAAGACGCAGATCCTTATCGTGATGGATGAATACGGCGGCACCAGTGGCCTGATCACGTTGGAGGATGTCGTCGAAGAGATCTTTGGAGAACTCGAAGACACGCTGGAGAGTGAACGGCCCCATATCGAGCTTTTTGCTTCCGGCCGAGTATCAGCGAGATCGGATGTGCGCCTCGATGAACTGGTGACATTCCTGAGGCTTCCGATCGAGACGGGTGAGAATACGGACACGCTGGCGCAGATGATCGTGGACACTTTGGGACGCGTACCCCGTCCGGGGGACACCGCCGAGTCCGTACTGGGAATTCTTCGAGTGGAGAACATGGCTCGCCGCCGGATCACGAGGGTTTCCGTTCAGCTAAACGCGGAGCTTGCCAAAGCTGCCGCAGCCGAGTAATCGATCAGGCGCGCGGTTTGGCTGCGTGGAGCATCTGCAAGCGCTTGGCGATCTCGACAGCATGGTCGGCGATGTGCTCCAAGGCGTGGAACGAGTCAATCGTGCGGACGAGGTGGTCCGTATTCTCCGGATTCGCCCGAATCATGTCGATGACCGTGTTGCGGG
>CAMLEL010000186.1 GCA_946478935.1 uncultured Armatimonadota bacterium | reverse complement strand
CTTGATGTCTCCGGCATAGGCGACAAGAGCCGAAAAGTCTTTGATGCCAGCAGTGGGATCCCCGTCACTGAAAACGACCAAACGAGTTGCCCTGCCCGGGTCGTTCACCGTGAGGACTTGCTGCATGCCAAGCAAAAGGCCATCGTAAAGGTTGGTGGTGTTTCCGGCGATGATCCTCTGGATGCCCTCCTTGATCCTTGGCTTATCGGTGACCCGCTGAGGCGGCATCAGGACATCGACCGTTTCTTCGAATGTGACGATGCTCAGGATATCGTTTGGGCTGAGGAGATCGACAACATAGGCGCAGGCCTGCTTGACGTAGTCCAATGGTGGGCCTTCCATGGAGCCTGAACGGTCGATCACCAAGCAGAGGTTCAAGGGGGTTCGAGCTCCAAGCCCAGCGCCCGGTGTGCCACCGGCGATGAAGTCGATCAGGAACTGCTCTCTCGCGGGGCCATTGGCCAAAGCAGCTTCCCTTCCGGCGACGATTTCAGCCACCAGGGCTTTGCCGACGGGCATCGCATCCATCCCAGTGGTCTTAAGCGGATCGAACGCTCCCATCGCCTGTGTTCGCATGGGGTCATGGGACGATGGGGAATCGCCCAAGACGGTTCGGTTCGGGTCTATCTGTTGGGTCCTGTTTGGGTCCATCTTGAATCTAATCTAGTCTACGCGAAACGTCGTGGCGCCGATTTTCAGAAAGTCGCCTCTCTCCAGCTTCTGAGAATGGACGCGGATCCCGTTCACAAACGTTCCATTCGTGCTGCCGAGATCCGTTACCGTTAGACCAGCGACATCAAGTGCGAGGTGGGCATGCCGTCTGGACACCTGACTGTCGAAACTCAGCGGAATGGCAGGTTGCTCTCGGCCGAGGTCGACTGAACCGGAAATTGGGAATCGTTGGCCCATGAGAACTCCATCTGTGGCGGTCAGGACAACGGAATTGACGATTGGGGGGGCTGGCGCTTGTGCTGGCTGGGCAATTGGGATTGTTGTGTAACCTGGGTTCTGGCCTCCAACCGGAAAGGACTGTCCCTGATAAGACTCTGGCCCGCGCACCGGTACGGCCCGGTTCTTGAGCAAGAACTGCAGGTTGTGTGAACCGATTCCGATGACAGCTCCGTGGTAGAGAGAAGCCTGCTGGATGCGCTGGCCATCCAAGAACGTCCCCGCCGGAGAACCACCGTCGGCAAGGAGATAGTCATTGGGACCTTGGCGGACAATACACGCATGATTCGGTTGAACGTTCATGTCGCCGAAGAGGGGAATTTGGGCCATTTCACTGCGTCCGATGAAATTCTGGACCTGATCCACTGACCATTCACGACCTTCGTTTCGGCCGAGCGTTTGGCGAACCCACGCCGATCGGGCAACTCGCTCCACGATTCCTATGAAGAGTCCAATGAGCGCCCCTTGAACCATCGAGAGGATGACGCGTCCGACGATTCCGACTTCATTTCCGCCCCGGACAGCGAGAAGGAGCGGTCCGACCATTGCGGAAACAGGGTCGAACAGCATCCCCGCGATCGCGGCGCCGATTCCGCCACCAACCAGTCCCTGAACCGCTTTGCGAAAGTTCATCGAGCTGAGTCCGATCGCGAATCCCAGCGCCAGGCCCATGAATACAAAAGCAATGATCCGGGCGAGCATTTGCTGCACGATGTTCCCGCCCATGCCGGTGACTTCGCCAAAAACGGACTCGGAGATGGTGCCACCGATTCCAAATCCGAAGGTGCTGCCGATCGCGCCGAAAACCAAACCCAAGATGGCTCCGCGCAAGAATTTGGTTCGAGTACCCTGCAGGTAACCGTCCAAGCCCCCTACCGCAAGACCCACGAAGGCACCAATAACGGCGACAAAGACAAGCGACCATTTTTCCCAACCTTCGTCAAAAAAGTTCTTCGGTGCAGAAGGCTCCATGAGCGCCCAAGCAATCAGCCCGGCCGCGCCTCCTACCTGCAGTCGCAGAAAGATGCCGCCCATTGCTATGCCTCGAACCTGAAGCGGGCCTGCCCGAATTGGATCTGGTCTCCAGCCTTCAAGGGTGTTTCAGCGTCAATTCGCGTACCATTGACATACGTTCCGTTTGAACTTCCCTCGTCCCGAATTAAAATGCCGGCGTCGGTGTTCACCAAAGTGGCGTGTCGGCGCGAAACGGTTGTTTCCGTAACCAGAGCAAGTCCGCTGGAGGCATCGCGTCCCACCGACGTTTCGCCGTCCGGGATTGGAAAAACGTCGCCGTTTTCCATGATCAGGCTTGGAGAATCCACAGCTTGGCTATGAGGCGGAGGCGTTGGGAATGCGCCTGGCCCGGCATCTGTGAGGATGATTTTTTGGGGAGGCGCCGGGGCAATCGGTAGCGGCGCTGGATCTGCGGGTGTTGGATCGGCCGGACTTGGCACTTGAACACCAATCTGCTCAAGATGCTCTTGGACCTTGCCCTGGTGACCCTTCAAGTACTTGAGGCCAAAGTAGATGGCAGCCGCTGCCGCCGCGAGCGCGATCAAGTAAATGATGATGCTTCCGATCAGGCTCGCCGAACCCCCTTTTTCGGGTGGGCTGGAGGGTTTCTCCTCGGCTTTTGATTCCGGACGCGGTGGCGTTGCTCCTGCAGGTGCGTCCCTCAAGGATATCGAAAGTACCGGCTCGGCGGAGTCGCGCTTCAGGTTCACGACGAAGCTTTGTTCAGGGTTCTCGCTGTCAGCATCCTTTGATTCCACAATCGCGGTTGCAACGACCTTCCCAGGTTGAATACCAAAGAACTTTGCCTCGCCATCCGTTCCGGGTTGAGTCAATTCGCCTCGCTTCTCATTTTCATCCTTCAAGCGGATCGAGTCCACCGGCGCGGCTTTACCATCGTGTTCGATGCGAACCGTTACGACGGCGATATGCGTGTAGTCCTCCGGGCTGACTTTCCATGAACCTTTTAACTGGGTGACCGGCTTTGAGGCCAAGTTTCCAGACTTACGGTCCCAAATGAACAGCCGGTCGGAGTCTCCTCCCTGGCGGGGGATTTCCAGATTTTTGGCTTTCACCTTGAGCGTGGATGCAGGAAGGATCCATTGGTCACCGACCCACACCTCTCGATCACCGTCTGAGCCAAAGTCCAGCTTGATGGTGGCCTGAGCCGCGACGATCGCAGGAGCGAGTGTTAAAAGGAGCAGCAGGTTTCGTAATCGCAACTTGCAACGATTTTAGCGCGAGCTTTAGGCAAGGCATCCGCGACTTCGGTCGCTCGGTATCCCACGGGCCCAATTTCTTGAGCGCAGATGTCGGCGGCCAGCCCATGCCAGTACGTTCCAGAAACGGCCGCATGATAAGCTGGGATCGATTGGGCCAAAAGGGTTCCAAGGATGCCGCTCAGAACGTCACCCATGCCGCCAGTGGCCATTCCCGCATTTCCTGAGCGGTTCACGGCGAGATGCTGGTCCTCGTCGGCAACGACCGTGTAGGGACCCTTTAGCAAGGTGCATTTTCCAAATTTTTGCTGGGTGGACCGGACGGCTCCAAAACGGTCAGCCTGAACTTCAGCCACGCTGGCCTGCAGAAGTCGACTCATTTCAGCGGGGTGCGGCGTCAGGATGCATTCCGCGCTCGGCAGAGTAACTCCCTTGGCAACGATGTTGAGCGCGTCCGCGTCGATGACCGACGGCAGCTTCCAGTCGGCCCAGATCTGCTCCAGGAAAACCACGACTGAGTCCTGCTGAGTCAACCCGGGCCCAAACACAGCGGCGTCATACCGGTCTCCCAAAGCCAGCAACTCATGAGCGGCGTCAGCCGAGAGCACGCCATCGACTTCCGGGAGAGGGTGCAAGATGCACTCAGGTATCCGGTTCGAGACTGCACGGCACACCGCTTCGACACTGGCGATGGTTACGAGACCGGCTCCCGCACGCAGCGCCGACTGTACCGCCATCGCAGCCGCGCCTGGCATATTGCTGCTTCCTGCCACAATCAGAAGGCTTCCGTTGTCGCCTTTGTGACTGCTGCGCATGCGTTCCGGAAGTATCGCAGCGGCCCATTCACATCCCGTAAGTTGAGCCTGTGTCGGCTCGGCGAGAAGTTCGCGGGGCACGCCGATATCGGCCACATCCCAACTTCCGGAATGTTCCAATCCGGTCCCTTGGAACAGGAATGGCTTGGGGAGTCCCAACGTGATTGTCCGCTTGGCCCAAACACTTTCCCCAAGCTCTTCTCCGGAGTCGGCGGCGATACCGCTAGGCACATCCAGCGATAGGACCGGCGTGCCGCTCTTGTTCATCGCCATTATCGCCTCAGCCACAGTTCCGCGGGGTTCGCCCTTGGAGCCGGTTCCCAGCAAGGCGTCCACAAGTAGGTCGCTCGTGCTGAGGCACGCCAGTCGGGCGGCAAATCGGGGATCGTCCGAAAAGTAGGTCGGGGCTTTCGATCGCGCGATTTGGCAAACCTCGGCAGGAACGCCGACCAAACTCCCATCTTCCGCAGCAACGAGGATTTCGACTTTGTATCCGGCAGCCGCGGAAAGGGCGGCGGCGACGAATCCATCGCCTCCGTTGTTGCCTTTTCCACACAGGAAAACGACCTGAGATCCTCCAGAGACCATCTGCTGGATCTCGGCAAATGCGGCGGCTCCCGCACGCTCCATCAACGTGCGGATCGACACGCCGAATTCGGACTGAGCGCGGGCGTCCACTCTTCGGCAATGTTCGACGTCAGCTATCCACACGGCGGTTCTCCAGATTGAAGCTAACCTAACTACGGCGCGAGTTCGGAATTCGTTGTCTTCTGAACTGAAATTAGCCTGAGACCACCACCACAATCCGCATGGACATACCTGCGCAGGCGTGGGAGCCTTCGCGCTCGGTAAAGGTGAGCCCCACACCGACTGCATTGATAGGTGACGCGCTGGCGAACCTGATTCCGTTCAACTGCATAGCAGTGCGTGCGCTCCGGTGTGGCACCGAGGTCGAGCATGGCCTGCTTCCACTCCGGACCATGGTTGGCCGCTCGTGGACCGTGTCGCTGATAAGCGAGGAGGTGCGCGTACTCATGGACCAGAGTCGCCCTGAGCCGGTCTTCTGCATCGAGCAGGAGTTGGCTGAGAGCGATTCGGTTAGCGCGGTAGTAGGCGATTCCAGCGGTGACGCGAAGATTCTTCCACTCCAAGGCTGGGCGTGACTTCAGCGGGTAGCTCGTCATCAGCTCATCGAGCACTTGTTCCGCGAACTGATGCAGGTCAGGAGCCACTTTTCTACCGAACTTTTGCGCCTTCCGGCGCTTCTCTGTCCGGCTGGAGCAAGATCGCACCGCCGTTTTCATCGACGGCGGCAAGAAGCATTCCCTGACTCTCCGCTCCGCGAAGCTTGGCGGGTTTCAGGTTGAATACGATGACCACTTGCCGACCGATAAGATCAAGCGCATCGTAATTGACCTTGATGCCTGCCACGACCTGGCGCTTCTCGCCATTAACGTCCAATTGGAGCTTCAGAAGTTTATCGCTGCCTTCAAGCGGTTCGGCCTCGATCACTCGGGCGACGCGCAAATCGATCTTCATCAAGTCTTCGATCGTTATCTGAGGAATTGCAACAGGTGGCGGAGATGCCTGCTCTTTCGCTTGAGGAGGGGCCGGATTCGGAATTGACGTGTCCATTTTCTTATTGATTTCAAGACGCGGGAAGATG
>CAMLEL010000185.1 GCA_946478935.1 uncultured Armatimonadota bacterium | reverse complement strand
AGTGCAGCACACTGTTGAACTGCTCCGGACCCGACAGCGTAAAGCTGTTCAAGGTCAAATGCTGGATCATGTAGAAGCCAACCGGAATGATTCCCGTCAGGGAATGGACTTTGTGCCAGAAGTAGTTCTCTTTTGAGAGCGCAAGCGACATGGATCGACCTTGATGTTACCTTCCGTCCGATCACTGCTTGGGCCACCTTCAACTTCAAGCGGGAGGCGGGTAACCTGACGCTCAACTCTATGCCGTACATCGAAGACATTTCTGCTCGCCAAATCCTTGACAGCCGTGGGAATCCCACTATCGAAGTGGACGTGGTTCTGCAGAGCGGAGCCTTTGGCCGGGCTGCCGTGCCTAGCGGCGCCAGCACCGGCGCTTTCGAGGCCGTGGAGCTGCGAGACGGCGACAAAGGCAAATACAACGGCAAGGGCGTTCTGAAAGCCGTCGATAACGTGAACGAGAAGATCGCTCCCGCTTTACTGGATCACGACGCGAATGATCAGATTGGCATCGACACCCTGCTCTTGGAGTTGGATGGCACGCCAAACAAAGGCAAGTTGGGCGCCAATGCAATCCTTGGAGTTTCTCTGGCGGTAGCCAAAGCCGCCGCCCAAAACGCCAAGCTGCCCCTATTTCGATATATCGGTGGGGTCACCGCCAACACGTTGCCGGTTCCGATGCTCAACATCCTGAACGGCGGCCAGCACGCAGATTCCAACGTCGACTTCCAGGAATTCATGGTACTGCCGGTGGGTGCCAATAGCTTTGCGGAGGCCCTCCAGATGGGCTCGGAAATCTTTCACGCACTGAAATCCGTTCTAAAGGGTCACGGGCTGAACACGGGCGTGGGAGACGAGGGCGGCTTTGCCCCTAATCTGGCTGACCAAGACCTCGCATTCGACTACATCATCGAAGCGATCCAAAAGGCGGGTTACACGCCTGGCAAACAGGTCTACCTGGGCATCGATGCCGCTGCCACGGAGTTCTTTTCCGATGGAAAATACCGATATAAAGTGGGCGACAAGCTCGAGCGCTCCGGCCAGGAGCAGGTCGAGTATCTGGTGTCGCTTACCGAAAAATATCCGCTCATCAGCATCGAAGACGGCTGCGCCGAGGATGACTGGGACAGTTGGCATGCACTCACTTCGGCGATTGGAGACCGCGTTCAGCTTGTGGGCGACGATCTCTTTGTAACCAACGTAGAGCGTCTGAGTCGCGGCATCCAAAGTCAAACGGCGAACTCAATTCTCGTCAAGGTCAACCAGATTGGCACCCTGACAGAAACGCTCGCGGCAGTTGATATGGCTAAGCGGGCTGGCTATAGCAGCGTCATGAGCCACCGCTCGGGAGAGACCGAGGACGTGACGATCTCAGATCTCGCCGTGGCGACCAACTGCGGGCAGATCAAGACCGGAGCACCGAATCGGACCGACCGAGTCGCGAAATACAATCAGTTGCTACGCATCGAAGAAATGCTGGGCAGCAATGCGGTCTATGCCGGTGCGTCAGGATTCGGCAAACTAGCCTCTCGTCTCTAAAAAAAGGGCATCACCAAGTTCCGGCGATTTTTTCGTGTGTGAACTCCAAGAGATGGTCAATGTGATACAGATCATGCCCCAACAGCTGGTTTGCCTGATCACTGACGGTTTGTCGGCCCTTCTCGTTGTGCACCACGGCCTTGCTCCAATCGTCAGGCGACAGGGATTTGAGATACGCAATCGTATTGGCCCGCTCAGTTGCAAACACGCTCAATTGCTCGGCTACATCCTTTTCCCCATACTTCTGCTCTTCGGCCCGAATCCCCTCGTCGATCCCCTGAACCGGTGAATCAGGATTGGCAACGGCAAGCTCGATTCGAGCACGCAAAATAGGCTCCCAATCTGCCAGGTGGCAGATCGCTTCTCGGAGCGTGAAGCGGCTTGGATTGGTTCGCTCGTCATAGCGCCCCTTTGGGATCTGACTGACGAGACGCTCCACAATGCGGGGTCCAAATTCGAGTCCAGGATACAAATAGGCGTTCATGGCATCCCCATCGTACCAACTGATTGATTGTGGTCCCTAATACAGTTCCACTCGTTTAAAGATGAACAGGTAGGCTGTTAACGATGCCAGGAGAAAAAATCACCCGAAGGCAGATGCTGATCGTCGGCGCGGCCAGCACCGTAACACTCGCCGGATTGCCCACATTTGGGTCGACCTATCATGAGGAGAAAACGAAAATAATGGAACCAAAATTAGTCAGAGTCCCCGATGCGAACGATATCGCCAAGGCGATTGCCGGCACGCCGAAAGTCGGCATCCAAGCAAAGACTCATGAGGAACATCTGAAACTTTGGCAAGGCTATGCCAACAAGACCAACGAGATCCGCAAAGCCCTGGCCGAGTTGGATACCGATCCGGCCAAGGCCAATCAGATTTACTCCCAGATGCGGGCGCTCAAGGTCAGCTATGCCTTCGCCTATGGTGGCTACATCAACCACAACGTCTACTTTGAGACGCTCGGCGGCGCTGGTGGAGCGGCGAACGGAGACGTGGCAACACTCATTAACGAGAACTTTGGATCCTTCGAGAAGTGGGCGGCAGACTGGAAGGCGACAGGCATTGCCGGTCGCGGATGGGCTTACTTGGCTTATGATCATGACGATCAGCGCGTTTGGACCTACATGGGAGACTCGCAAGACACCTTCCCCGCTTGGAACAACACTCTGCTCTTGGCGATGGACGTGTACGAACATGCGTACTATCTGGACTTCCAGACGGCACGCGCCAAGTACATCGACGCTTATATGCAGGCGATTGATTGGAATGCGGTGAATGCGCGGCTCAAGAAAGCCCGCGGCTAGTTCCGTCTGAGTTATGCCCGCCGAGTTGGCTGCTTCTCAGCGTCACTGGCGGGCAGTATCTTAAAACTCAACTTTATCCGGAAGGGCGGCACGTCCAGATTGGCCCCGTCATCGTCACGAGCAGCTGATTTCTCCAATGCGATCTCTTTGCCCACGCTGTATTGGATTTCCTGCCCTATCGTGATGTAAGCGGAATCGCCCGACTTTGAGCGAAGGACGATATCGCGCCGGTGATCGCCTTGGCCCACGGCGAAAAACAGGGTGACGGTGCCATCGTCGTTAACCCGCGCTGCAACGGAAAACTCGCTATCCAAAGTCGTGTCGCTGGTCTTCCACAGACGGTTGTTTGAGAGCATGGTGAGGGATTTCGCGCGGTAGTGCTTGGTGGGGCATTCCACTTCCATGGCAAGCTCAACTTGAAGCGGCTTGACGTCGAACAGCTTGATATAGCGTGTTATTTCGGCCACTTGCTCATCGGAACCCTCAACGACCAGGATGCCTAGCGAATCTTTGGCCAGGAGTTTCGCGCCCGTCGGGATCAAGCCCTTGCCATTTCCTGTGAATTGGCCCAAGCGAGGTTCCCCTTGCCGAAAGACGTCGTTGGCATCCAAACCAGCCAGTTTTGCGACGATCTTTGAAGGAGTCGCATACTTGACGGTAACCTCTGCCGCCGCACTGTACGCCGAAAACAGGAGCAAGCCTGCCAGCAATTGCAAGTGACGCATATGTTAAAGACGGAGTCTCGCAAGCTCGAAGGTTCGCCTTCTTCAAAAATCAATCAGCTTATCGAGGTGGCACCAGATGCATTGGATTGCGTTACGGATTCCCTCCGCCTGAAGCCTTCTGCCAGTGTCCAATCGCATCGTCCAAGGACATGCCAGCACTACCATCAAACCGTGAGAAGTATCTTGTTATCCCATTTTTCGCAAGGAATTCTCTATCTGCATTTGCACCCCAAGCATAGCTAGCCGCTGGGTTGTATTCTCTATCGGGAAACCTATCGATGTACCTCAGATACCAAGCCTCTTTCAGCCAACTCATCAATGTCCTGCACGCACCATTTTCAGTCGCCTCGACGCTGCAATGCAAGCGAACCTTTGCTCCTCGGGGAGTCTCGACATCAAAAAGGATGGTGCTCTGAAAATCCGGGTCTGGTTCGAAAGTGCCGCGCACTTTGTATATTCGGCATGCCTTGATAGTAGGCAAGACGACCTTGTCAAGGATTCGGGCAGCCTGTACTCGGTCGATGCCATATGCTTTGAGTTCAACATCCGGAACGGCCGCGAGAACAACATCTGCTCTTCCGTTATAAGCAGAGTGGGCCAATTCACGCGCATGATCCCGAAGTGCTGGAGCCGGCCAAAGCCAGTAGAATCCGGCTCCAGTAAGGCACAACACCGCGACCAGGCAGACTTGCTTCTGTCGCTTCTTGTTTAGCCCTCTTCCAATCAGAATCATCCAATACACCAAAGTTGGGAGTCACTGGTGTTCCCACCAGGACCGGATCATCCAGTCACCCGGTGAGATTCGTTGACTAATACTACCGTCGACTGTAATGCCGATGATTTTCCGAGATATAAACGAACCGCGATCTAGCGGAACGTTGGGGTTGTTGAAAGGGTCGATATACATGATCGAATTCCCCATGTTCCGAGTTGTATAGTCCTGCCAGGATGGAACCATGCCGTCCTTACCTGGATCGTTGTAGAAGACCCAGTACAGTCTGCCCAAGATGGGCGAGGAAGTCGAAGGTGCATTCGGAGGTACGAGTCGGCTCAATGAATCGAGCCGGATATAAGCAGGCGAGGGTGGCAACCCCATTTCATATGCGTTGCCATACTCTTGAGCGTCCCAGTCCGATTGATATAGGCGAGTTTGAAGGTGAATCTGCCTTAGGTTGCTTTTGGACTTGGCGATTTTTGCAGAGTCCTTTACTCTTACAAGTACTGGCGAGAGAATCACCAGTAGGATGACGATAATCGAAATCACAGCGAGCGTCTCAAGAAGAGTCTTGGCTCGTCGCCTCATTTCGATCTCTCCAAGAAGTCCCGGTGAGACTCGCTCGGTTGCTTGCCTGAGACAACGCGCAATTGTCCGTCCGGTTTATAGAGTTTGGGGGCCCAAGTGACATTTAGTGCTTCGACTGTGCTGTCGATCAGCAATCTTGTAATCAAATGGTGCAATGATTGAATTTGAGATCGTCGAAGTATGACATCATATTCGAACTGTGTCACTGTAACTGCATGATACAGTACATTTCACTGAATACTAGACTCTCTTGTCTGTGCTATACAGGTCTCATTCTTCGAACAGACTCGCTTCTACGTTGGACGGCAGCCGATCCACCTTCAGCTTCTTGATGCGGCGTCCGTCGGAATCGACGACGGTGAACTTCAGGCCGTGCGACTCGATTGACTCTTCCCGCTTGGGTTGCCGACCAAACAGTCCGAACACATAACCGCCGATCGTGTCGAACTCCTCGCTCTCGAGATCGCCTTCGATGGCATCGTTCAAGTCATCGACATGAACCTTGCCGTGGACCAGATAGGTGTCCTCATCCATCCGAACGATTTCAGGCTCCTCGACATCGTATTCATCGACGATTTCGCCAACCAGTTCCTCAACGATGTCTTCTGTGGTGACCACTCCGGCGGTGCCTCCGAATTCGTCCTGAACAATGGCCATCTCGCTCCGGCTTTGCCGCATCTCCCGCAAGAGTTCGTTGAGCGATTTGCCTTCTGGCACGAACATCGCCGGTCGCATGATTCGCCGCAGGTTGGGCTTCTCCGATCTCAGCACCGACATGAGCAAATCCTTTGCGTGCACGATCCCGATGATCTGATCGTCGGTCTCTT
>CAMLEL010000184.1 GCA_946478935.1 uncultured Armatimonadota bacterium | reverse complement strand
AAGATGGTGAAACAGGGACTGGCTTTCGATGAGATTTATGACCTGCTGGCCCTGCGGATCATCGTTCGTGACAAGTCGGATTGTTACGTCGCCCTCGGTATCGTTCACGACCTTTGGGTGCCCATCCCCGGCTTGTTCTACGACTACATTGCCAAGCCCAAGCCGAACGGGTATCAATCCTTGCACACCAAGGTACTCGGGCCACATGGCGGCCCATTGGAAGTTCAAATTCGGACCACGGACATGCATGAAGTGGCCGAGTACGGCGTTGCCGCGCACTGGACCTATAAAGAGGGACGCGCGTCTCTGGATGAAACCAAGCGACTCAAGAACCTGCGTGAGCAGCTCTTCGACTGGTCGAGCGACGCACGCATGTCGTCCGACTTCCTCCGGTCGATTTCGACGGACCTCTTCAGCGAGCAGGTGTTTGTGTTCACACCGAAAGGAGATGTTCTGGACCTGCCCAAGGGCTCAACGCCAGTCGACTTCGCTTTTCGAGTCCACACGCAACTCGGAATGACGTTGGTCGGTGCGAAAGTCAACGGCACGTTGGTGCCACTCAATACAGTGCTGAAGAACGGCGACGTGATTGAGTTGACCACTCGGTCCAATGCGCAGCCCAGTGCTGATTGGCTCAAGTTTGTCAAGTCAGCTCACACGCGCAACAAACTGCGAGCACACTTCCGCAAGGTCACGAAATCGGATGATGCGGCACGCGGGAGAGACATGCTCGAAAAAGAGTTGCGGTCACTCGGGCTGGATCCGAAGCAGTTTCTGGGAGACGAGAAAGTAGGCGCGCTTGCCAGCCAGATCACGGGCTGTGAGAATGCCACGGATGTATTGGCCCGGGTAGGCCTCGGCTTGACATCTGTCCAGACCGTTGTCTCGAAGCTCCGTGGCGCGGTTGTAGAACTGCCGAGCCCCGATCGAATCGAAGTCTCGCGCACCAAAGAGGGCAAAGTGACGCTGGTCACCAGCGGCATCGACAACGTGATGGTCAATCGCGCCAAGTGCTGCAGCCCCATTCCAGGCGACGAGGTCGTGGGCTATGTCACACGCGGTAGAGGAATCATGCTGCATCGCAGGGTCTGCCCGAATGCAATGAGCTACATCACCAACGAGCCCGAACGGCTTCTTAGCTACGATTGGCCGCCAGACGGGAACCAGTATGCAGTTGGCCTGAAAATCATCACGGTGAATCGGACCGGTCTCCTAATGGACATCAGCACTATTTTCGGTGAAGCCAAGACGAACGTGTCAGCCGCAAAGATCCGGACTCTGCCGAACCACACGGCTGAAATAGAGGTGACGATCGACGTGGCCGACACCCAGCAGCTTCAGGCGGTGATGACCAAAATCAGCAACTTCACGGATGTGATTTCTATCTTGAGAATGTTTGGTCGCACCGCATCAAAGTGAGTTGCGGTATTCGTTCGGCTCCATGTCGAGCAAACGGCGGCTCTCCCGCCGCACCGGTTCGAATTCGGGATGGAGTTTGGAATATGCCCTTGTCGCATATTCCAGGCAGATCGCTCCTGCCGTCACGACATTCAGAGAACTGACGAGCCCGTAGAGAGGGATCGCGATCGATGCATCGCAGAGCGCTTCAATTTCCGCTGGAATTCCTGCGTTCTCCTCTCCCAGAACCATTGCAATCGGGAATTTCCACTCGAACTCGGCCACATCCACGGCCTGCTCGGAAAGAGTTAGCGAGGCGACAAAAAATCCTTCCTGCTTCGCCTCTTGGATGGACGTGTGCGGGTCGCTCGAGCGCCAAGGCTGCCATCCTTTACTGCCACGTTGGGCAGCAAAGTCGATCGCACGGTCCGCCTCCTGGGCAAAGTCCACCCGGGCGATGCGGTAGGCGTCCGCGATTCTCGTGATCCCACCTTGATTGATAGCCTTCCCCAGTGGCAAGACGATGAGCCGAATCGGGCATCGATCAAACCGCTGATAGGCTTCCCGCAAGCCGGGGTCGTTCGCGGTTTTGCCACCTTCAGTCCACGCTTCCTCCAGGGCGGAAGCCATGCGTCGATGCCGTTCTTGCCAGCGAATCATGGGCATGGACACCATTTTATGCAACCTGGCAAAAATAACGAACGGTTTCGCACGCCAACTGCCAACGATTACACTTAACCGGATTCTGGATTGGTGTGGTTCGAATGGCGATTCGAAGTTGAGTTCGGCTAAGGCGAAGGAATGTCCCGAAAGCAATTGAAGATCGTTCGACTACTGGAACCGGAACTGTGTCTGGAATGTCGATTTGCGCAGACGGCGGAAGTCGAAGCGGAGAGTGGAACCCAGCAGCGGATGATCTATTGTCGCCGCCTGGACTGCGACAACTGGGATGTGATCAACGCCGAACCGGCCAAGCGAATGGAACTGGATGATTACGGCCTGGATAACGCCGCCTAGTTACCGAATCGGACCGAAGACTTCTACGTCTACTCCTGGGGAATAACAGACGTGCTCCCAAGGCTTGCCTGGCAACTCGTTTGCCGACATCATTGACTCCGAAGCGCTCAAGACCTTTGCCGTGCATAACTCATAAGGTCGATGATGCACCTGCCCCGTGACCAAGGCACCCCGGAGTTCACTGAACAATAGATAGCGTTCGATCAGAAAGAATTCCAACGAGCCCGGTTCCGGTAGTGGAAGGCTATCTCGATGCTCAACTTGGATGTCGTGACTAGCATTACCCGTTCTTCTCACCGAGCGATATCGGATTTGCGACTTCGATTGGGTTAGCGACATCTCCGCTCTGTGGTAGGGAAGGCCGAAGAACGTCTTTGCGCCCCAAACTGCCAACGAGTTGGCGGCATCCAAGCTGAAGAACCACACACCGGGATTCTCACCGTCACGGTGCACGTAAGTCCGGACGTTTGTCTCGGGAAATGTGTGGGTTCCCGGAACTGCAGGGAGAAAGGACAGACGGACTCCGGTCATCCAGAAAGGCACGAGGCCCACCCATGCGCGGCCATCGAACGTGTCCACGGTGAGCCCCTTGGGCAACAGTGCCTGAATGACATCGGGTTCGACGCTGTAGTGCAGGAACGCCAGATCCCGCCATTTATGAAGCATGAGCGGGCGACCATCCGGACGCTGCCGCAAAGCAAGTTGCATCGCAGGGTCGAGCTGGCTCATTGCGGGATCTTTTCCCGCCAACTCGCAAACGCGGTCTGTGCGCCGCTCAGCTTGAGTGCGCGCTTGACACCCTTGTCCCGGGTCGGCTGCTCAGGCTCGGGAAACAGCCCCCAGTTGATATTCATCGGCGCGAACTCCCTCTCGGTTTGGTCTTGCAAATGAGACACCAAAGATCCATAGGCGCACGCTCTGGGCGGGATGGGTAGGTCACTGCCCAACAAGGCTGCCAGACCCGCATAAATTCCCATTGCTGCTGACTCCACGTATCCTTCGACGCCGGTTAGCTGCCCAGCGACAAAGAGTCCGGGCTGGCTCTTAACTTCAAGATTGGCTTGCAGAGCGCTAGGCGCTTCCAGATACGTATTGCGGTGGATCACGCCATACCGGACGAACTCGGCATTTTCCAGTCCGGGAACCATCCTGAAGACACGTTTTTGTTCGCCCCACTTCAGCCTGGTCTGGCAAGCCACGAGCGAGTAGAGCGTCTTTTCGCGATTCTCGGGTCGCAACTGCAGAGCCGCATAAGGTCGGCGGCCGGTTCGTGGATCGGTGAGGCCGACCGGTTTGAAGTTGCCAAAGGCCAGCGACCGGGCGCCCTTTTCGGCAATGGCTTCGATGGGCGTGCAGCCTGCGAAGTACTTGATCTTCTCAAGAAAACGATCTTCCAAAGTCGACGATTCCGAATCGAGTTCGGCGCTGTAGCCTGGACCGACTTGAACTGGAGTCCGGACTCCCCCAGCCTCAAATGCATGGATTGGGGCGCGCTCGGCATGGACCAACTCATGCACGAAAGCCTCGTACGTTTCCTTGTCGAACGGACAGTTGAGATAATCGTCCCCCTCTCCTTTGTCGTACCGACTCTGCGCAAAGATGATGTCGCGATTGAGCGAAGAGGCGTCAACGGTCGGACTCACCGCGTCATAAAAATACAAATGCTTTCGGCCCGTTAGCTCTGCAAGCCAGTCGCTCAATTCGGGAGTCGTTAGCGGACCTGTCGCGAGGATGAGTTTCTCCCCTCGCGCAAGAATGGACTCCGCCGTTTCCGGAGTGAACTCCTCTCGGACGACCTCGATCAAAGGGTGTGCCTCGATGCGGGCGGTAATCGCCTGCCCAAACCTGTCGCGGTCCACTCCGAGTGCCTCCCCGGCTGGGACGGCATGCTCGACGGCCGTCTGGAGCACGATCGATCCCAAGTCCTCCATTTCAGCTTTGAGCTGGCCAGCCGGTGATGTCGGAAGCTTTGATTTGAAGGAGTTGGAGCAAACCAGTTCAGCAAAATGCTCCGTCGTATGGGCGGGAGTCATTCGCTTTGGCCGCATCTCATACAAGCGCACCCTACGACCGCGCGTCGCAATTGTCCAGGCCGCCTCAACGCCCGCAAATCCTGCTCCCACGACGGTGATCATGTGGAGATTGTGGCTTGAATCAAGTCAATCATGCCGGTTACAGGGCTATGATGTAGCCTCGATGGATGCGATCAGTGCGGAAAGCTATGCAAAGTCTTGGACCGAGGCATGGAATGTTCACGACTTGGATAGGTTGATGGACCATTACTCAGAGAACGTGGAGTTTCATTCTCCCTTCATCAGCGTTCTGGATCCCAACGCTCAATCTCCAATCCTCGGAAAGTCCAACCTGCGAAATTACTTCGCCAAAGGGATGGAGGCTTATCCTCACGTGCGGTTCCAACTCCACCGAACTGGCCTTGGCGATGGCAGCATCGTCCTGAATTACATTAGCCTCAATGGAATGCTTGCGAACGAAGTCCACGTGCTGGACGCCGAAGATCGGGCCGTCGAAGTTCGGTGTCATTACTCTGAAACGGTCGCCTGATCTGCGAACTTGGTTCTATCGATCCGAAGATGCCCTTACTCGACCAATTTATAGACGTAAAGGTGTCTTGATACTCCAACATAGTTGTATCTGAGCCCACAAAACCGTATAGGTCCATCTAATTTGGAAGTTAGTTCTTCGATTCCCCAATAAGTTTGATAGTCCGTTACCAATACCTTAGGTCTTGAAGAGATAACGCTTCGCTCTAGCTCCGAAAAGAAGCGGAGCCTTGTACGGTCGGGGACCCATCCATCCAGAAAAATAAACGGACTGACAAAGTGACGACTGATTCCTCTTCGATCGCTGAGAAAGTACAGAGTCGGATCGAAGCAATATGCCAGTAATGTTTCGCCACCAGGATCAGCCTTCTCGATTAAGGCTGCTGCTCGTTTTGAATCGTAAACAGCGTAGTTGCTGTTCGTGAACAGTCTGTCATACTTTTCCTGAGAGATACGGCCAGTTAGGTAAAAGATTGGAACTACGTAGTAGTGCATACTTTTTATTAACAACAAGCCCAATACTGCACCGAGACAAAACTGAGGCAGCCGTACGACGCTCGGCTTAACATGATCTTCAAGATACGTGAGTGCAGATTCTAGCAGAACTCCACTTGAAATCGAGCAGGGTACCACCCACGGAACGAAGTGGTAGAGCAAGTACTTATTCTGAAGAACTAGTTGAAGCCAGAAGGAGATTGACCAGATAATGAATAACAAACGGAA
>CAMLEL010000183.1 GCA_946478935.1 uncultured Armatimonadota bacterium | reverse complement strand
CCGTCGGAAAAGCTGCAGCAGATTCGTTTGAAAGCCGGTGAACAAGCCAAGATCTGGCGTAAACCCGTGTTTCTCACCCCTCACGCCTACCACACGGTCGATGAGCAAACACTCGCCGAATTCGGAGCGAGCCGGGAGCCGGTTAGTATTCATGTAGCCGAGACCGTATACGAGTCGCAATTGACTAGAGACGGGATTGGGCCGTTGGCAGACTTTCGGCGGCAAGCCGGTCACGAAGTTGTACCGAAGGGCAAATCAGTTGTACAAGAGTTGGCCGCGCTCGGTTTCGCGAGGACCGGAGCACAGTTTGTTCACTGTTGTGATGTCGACCAACAGGACATTCAGTTGATGGCGAGATCTGGAGTTCGCGTTGCCCACTGTCCTCGCTCGAATCTGCGCCTACAATGCCCTCCAGCTCCCGTTCGGGAGATGCTGGACGCAGGCATTTCAGTCGGGTTGGGCATGGACAGTCCAGCAAGCTCGGGGCAAATAGACATGTTCGATGAGATGCGAACTGCTTTGAAGGTCTCCTGCTTACGTTCGAAACCCCTTCAGCCTTCGGAGGTGTGGCATATGGCCACAAATGCCAGGGCAGTCGAGTTTGGCGAATCCTTTGGATCATGGCGAATTGAAGCTGGGGCCAAAACACCGCTTATCAAGATCATGCTGGCCGGCGTTGGTAGCATCGAAGAAGTCATTCAGCGAGGACGACCTTCCAACGTCGCATGGGTCTGACCTGCCCTGCTCTGGGCATGCCTTCGTCAATAGAAGTAAAGGAAGCCCACAATGAAATGTTCCCTGCTTATCTGCTTTGCCTTCGTCGGAACCATGGCAATGAGTCAAACCGTCATCGTGGATCGGATGGGCGGCTATGCCACTAATTCGCGCTACAACCGACTGTATAACCAGCGAACTCAGATCACCTTTTCCGGAGTGGTGACCGGCATCCAAAAGGTTAAGCCGATCAACGACATGGAGGTCGGCGTCACGCTGCTCGTTAAGAATGACGAAGGCGGCGGCACTGCTGTTGTAGAACTGGGTCCAACTTGGTTCGTGGATCGGCAGACACTGCAAATCAAAGCCAAGGATCGCGTCACGGTAACGGGTTCCAAAGTCTTCTTGAACGGACGCGGGATCATTCTGGCCAAACTTGTTCAGCGTGGTGAACTCGTTTTGGCGCTTCGCAGACCCAATGGCGTTCCCTATTGGGACGTTGCCAATCCCGTCGTGGCGCTTGGACCCGATCCAAATGTATTCGAGATCACTGGAACCTTAGAGGAATACGAAGTCTTCGACGTTAATGGAGTCGGTTATTCAGGATTGGCTCTGCGAACTGCCGGCGGCAATGTCCTCGTTGACTTGGGTCCGAGATGGTTCATCGAGCCTCAAGGCTTCGTGTTTCCGTTTGGATCCAGCGTTACGATCGCAACAAGCGGAACATTCCGGCTTGATCCATACTCCAATCCGGTTCCTGCCTATTGGATGCAATACGGAGGCAACGTCTACCAGATTCGCAATTCTGCCAATGGTATGGGAATCTGGCAGGGATGGCGACCTAACGGCTAGCCAACGGCTGAATAACCACAAGCTTGTCGTTCAATCCAACCTTGGCCCCGGGCGCAGCAACGAAGATGACGCGTCCGGGGCTGGTAGCGATCAGCCTCAGAGCATCCCGCTGCTTCTTTAATGAGATAAGGTCATTGCGAATCGCCTCAATCCGTTTTGCGTCTGTTGCATCTGCAGAATCCACCAGATCAACCACGAGGGGTTGCGTTCCGACAGGTTCAGGCGATGTACCGTAAACCACGCGTTTGACTTTCTTCGTTGTTAGTTTTGTGCCTTCCTTGGGAGCTTCTGTTAGCTTTGTTTCGATAGATGCTGGTTTGCTTGGCTGCATCAATTGGCGACTTCGCAGGGTTTCCAGTCCCCTTTCTGCATTGGAGAGTTCATCCTTGGCGATGGCGAGATTCTTTTGGGCTGCCGAGAGTACCGACTCGCTCTCGATCACTCCCTTCTGTGCCACTTCCAACTTTTGAGCTGATTCCTCGAACGCGGCGACGCCGCCATCCAGCTTGTTTTTGGCTATTGCACCCATTTCGTAAAGCTTTTCGAAGCGTTCCTTTTGTCGACCGTTGGCCTCGTGAGTGGTTTCGGCAAGAGACCGGGCTGTCTTTGCTGCGGTACTTGCCGTGGTGGCTTCCGCCACTTCCGTCTCCGCAGTTGTCAATCCGACTTTGAGGTTAAAGACGCTCTCCATTGCCTTTTCCACCTGTCCATCGGACACGGACGCCTTGGTGGGTGCTTGAGCAGCTTCCTTCGGCTTCGAGACGATCTCCTTTGATGCGGATGCGCCGGGCTTGGCAGGCACTGTTACGGTTTCCCAAACAACCCGAGGCAGCGTTCCGATCATTCCCATCATCGGTTCTTGCACCACGGCTTCCTTGGTGCCAAGCATGGCTAACTTCAGCTCGCCCTCAAGCTTTGCGATTTGTTCCTCAAGCTGTGGATCTGTGAGGACAACCATCACGTCACCGGCTTTTACAATCTGGCCAACCTCGACCTCAGCTCGCTTGAGGGTGCCGTTCCAAGAAGAAAGGAATTCAACTGGCTGAATCCGCTCGACACGCGCATCTTCGCGCGGAATCGCAACTGCGATAATGAGCGTCGCGGCGAGGGCCAATACAATCACGGGACCCTTATAGCGACCAAAGAAAGCTCGAGATGACGCCATGTGTTACTACTAAGCCATCATGACGCGGATTGTTCTTTTCAGTTAAACGCCCGGGACGATGGTCGCACGCTTTTCGATTGCTTGCCGCGTCGCTTCCCAGGCAATCCTCGTCGCCAGAATGCCGTCTTCCGCGGAAGGTAACAGGTCCGAGTTTCCAGTCAGAATCGCCTCTGCGAAGACATCATACATCCCAGCAAAGTTCTTCTCTGACGCGCCCTGACCCTGAACCACTCGCTGACCGTCTCGGTATTCGAGCACGTAGCCGTCACGGTTGTATCGAATCACACCACCATCACCGATCAATTCGTATTTGAATTCGTTCAACGGCTCGCGTACCGTATGCCCGTAGGAGTAACTCATTTCGACGAAAGCATGTGTTCCACCAGGAAAGTCCATGTGGAGAAAAGCATGATCCGGAGCGTCGTAGTCAGCGACCCATGCGCCATAGCCCTTCACTTGGATTGGGTCGGCCGCGAGCCAGTGGCGAATGAGATCGATCGCATGGACTCCACAGTCCACCATCGGTCCCCCTTCCAGCATCCTGCCGCGCCAACGCGGGCTTTCTGCCCACTTTCCATCAACCCCTGGCTCATACCGTCCATGGAGATTCCAGTTGTAGATCATCCGAATGGATCGCACCTGGCCGACTGCACCATCCTCTACCCATTGCTTGATTTGATGGGTAACAGGACTGAACCGGTAGCAATATCCGATGCAAAAGATCTTCTTGGCAGCGGACATGGCATCTCTCATTTCATATGCCTCGCCTTCATGGAAAGAAATGGGCTTCTCGCAAAGGACGTGGACGCCCTTTCTTGCGGCTTCCATCACGTTTGCATGATGAGCTGGGGCCGGTGAAGCAATGACTACGGCATCGAGAGCGGCGGCGTAGAAGTCCTCGGAGTTTTGGTAAGGGGGAATGTTCCCAAACTTTGCTGAGGTCCTTGCGAGTCGAGTTGGATTGGGATCGAGTAATGCCGCAACGTCAAACTTCGAATTCTGAACAAGTGCTGGCAAATGTCCAAAATTTGCGACTTCGCCGCAACCGATTAATCCAATTCGAATCACAATCTAATGGCCAGCAGGTGCTGCATGGGCGCCTTCGGCGCGTCCCGCTTGGCCCTTTGAACCGTGGGGCAATGGCTGAAAATCGCCAATCCGATCGTTCCCCTTGGCCGGACTCACTTGGTGGCCGCTCATGCTTGTGAATCCACCCGGACCTGCTATCCGCTCGGCCTTTGGCTGAGTGTGAGCCGCGCTTTCCATCGACTGCGAAGTCGCTGCGACCATTCCACCCGTACCTTCTTGGATACCACCAAACGTATGGGGGTCGCCACGGTAAGGAAATTCGATACCGGGCGCAGAAGCCGAATGCATACTTTCATTCGCAACTGATCGACACCCCACAACAGCAACAAGCAGAAGAGCTGCCAAAGCCAAACGATCCATCCTTAGACTCATCCTGATTCTAATCTACCTCAGTAGGTGACATCGACCTGTTCTTCGCGGCCCGTTTCGCTGCTCTTGTAGAGCGCATCGAAAATCGCGTTCAAGATAAGGCCATTCTCTCCCGGGACAGGTGACGGCTTGCCATGAATGATCGCGTCAACAAACGCTTTCACTTCATCCACATGCGCCGATTCGACCTGCGGAACGTTCGTCGGCTTCATGTTGAACAACTGCCTGTTGGACTCGGTAAAGATTTCAATCGGGTTCTCACCCCAACCTTTAACGATGGCCCCGGCTTTGGTTCCCATAAGCTGAGTTTGGAACGGGTCTCCGTCGATATTGGCCATGAATGAGCTTTCAAGAACGACGACCGCACCGTTATCAAACTTGATCAGCCCGACGGCAAAGTCTTCGACCGTGAACTTGCTCCGGTCGTAATCACCCCATGGATTGACAATCTCAGGGTTCTTGCCAAGCATGTCCCATGTTTTGCCACTGGCGACTACGGGCTTCGGATACCCCATAAGGAATAGCGTCATGTCCAGGATGTGAACGCCAATGTCGATCAGTGGTCCTCCACCCTGTTTCTCCTTGTCGATAAAGACACCCCAGTGAGGTACGCCCCGCCTTCTGAGCGCTTGTGCCCTGGCATAGTAAATGTCGCCCATGCTGCCAGCATCGATAAACTGCTTCATGAACCGGGCGGAGCCAGTAAAGCGCTGCTGCAATGCGACTTGGAGAATTTTTCCGGTATCTCGTGCCGCCGAACACATCTTCCTTGCTTCAGCCGCGTTCATGGCCAAGGGCTTTTCACAAAGTACATGGACGCCGGCATGGAGGGAGTCGATGGTTGGCTGCATGTGAAATGCATTGGGAGTTGCCACGGATACGGCATCCAAGCCCTCATTGGCCAACATTTGCCGATAGTCGGTATAGGTCTTTGCAACGCTATACTTTTCGGCGGCCGCCTGAGCCGTTTCTGGATTGACGTCGCACACGGCGACCATTTCGCACAAGTCCGGCATGGATGCATAGCCGCGCATATGACAGCCTTGCGCGATGCCGCCGCTTCCGATGATTCCGATTCTAAGTTTCTCAGCCATTTGAACTGCTCGTGAGCATACACTCCGAGCAACGTCTAGTTGGCCGAATTCTCTTCTTCAGATGTGATTTGCAGATCTTGTGCCTGCCCGATTACCTCAGCCTCGTCTTCCAAAGACGTATCGTCTGGGGCACGTTTTAGGAAAGCAATGATCCCGCCGATGATGGCAATTGCCGCAAGACCGCCCCAAAAAACCCCTTCGTGCATATGAGGAAGCCTGAATGGCATTGCCGTGGGATTGTCGAGTTGGAACTTTTCAAGTGAGTGGAATAGCAGTTTGACTCCAACCCACCCGACAAGAATGTACGCTACATGATCGAGGACGGGAAACTTTTCCAGGAGCCGAATAAACAGGCTCGCCGCGAATCGCAGCAGAATGATGCCAATGATCGCACCAACGTAGACAACCCAAATCTTGTCCTCC
>CAMLEL010000182.1 GCA_946478935.1 uncultured Armatimonadota bacterium | reverse complement strand
ATTCGATTTGCCCGACTTCCCTCTCGAGCGGTAAGAGGAGTTGCGAGTCCAGACGATCGGCTTCTGCCGATATGGCAAGCGGTGGACAACCAATTCGTATTCTGGGACATGGTTGAGAAGGCCGTTCGATCGGCCGAGCGGTCCTCCGATTGGTTTCATGACTTATGTCGTCGCAATCCGAAAAAGCTCGGGTCCGCAACGCGCTGCCACATCTTCGGGCACAGTCATGGCGGTCTGCTCACCATGAACTTTGCCCGCTTGCTCGCGCACCAAGAGGGTGAATCTTTGCCCAAGGTGCAAACGGTTGGCACGATCTGTGGCGCCTTTATGAGCAGCTGGCTCGTTGGTGAACTTCACTTTGTAAACCAGGTACAGGGCTGTGTCGCATGCATGTATTCGCGATACGATGTCGCAAACTCGTTTTGGTATCCATTGGCCAACATCGGCAGGAAAGCCGCGGGATACGTTGGACTCTGGCTCGGTTCTTCCCCACCGCGCCCTGATCTCGGCGAGCCGCTGCCCTTTGCATCCCTGTCCAGCACACCCAACCTTGCCAAACGAGTGGAAAATGTCGGCCAAGATCCGAAGGACATTAAAGTCCTCAATATCGATGGCAGTCGCCTAATATTTGACGGGCCAGTGGTTCCCCAGGGAGCGCATAACGACATCTTTAAAGACGAGGTTGTGCAGATTTTGTGGGCTTGTACCCAGTTTGAGAAAGATCGGGCCGTCTTTAGGCCCAACTAGCTGGAAGTCAATCGCTTCAATTCCGACTCAAATCCGGGAAAACTCGTGGCGATCGCCTCAGCGCCATCGATTACCGTTTCACCTTCGG
Organism: uncultured Armatimonadota bacterium; assembly: GCA_946478935.1. The sequence goes on along the minus strand of CAMLEL010000182.1, from coordinate 4,898 downwards.
CGGCCAATCCCGCAACCGCAAATGCCATTGCAATTCGATGATCATGCTGAGCTTGGATGTGTGCTCCTCTTAGTTGGACAGGACCGCGAATCGCCATGCCGTCCTCAAACGTCTCCACTTGCGCCCCCATTGCTTTTAGGCCCGCCGCGACAAGCTCGATTCGGTCGCTCTCTTTGACCCTTAGCTCCCCTGCATCGCGGATCACGGACTCCCCTTCACATTGCGTGGCCAGCACGGCAAGGACAGGAATCTCATCAATCAACCTTGGTACGAGTGCTCCGGAAATCTCGAAGGCGCGCCGTCGTTCGAACGGGCAGGCGACGATGACGTCCGCTACCGGCTCTCCCAATTCCAGCCGTTCCTCATCTGGAATACAGGGAACTCCGACTTTATGAAACACGTCGATGATCCCTGTTCGGGAGGGATTGACGCTCAGATGCTGGATTTCGAGTCTCGATTTTGGCAGGATGGCAGCTGCAACCATAAAGAAAGCAGCACTGCTGATATCGGCAGGGACGGTGAACTCGAAGCCATCGAAGCGCGCACCGCCAATAATTCCACATCTCCAGAAGGAGCCTGGTGCTTCCTCATCCAAGGCTTCCAGCGCCGATTGGGAATTGAAATCAACTTCCTCTTCGAATCTTTCAGCGCCGAACGAATTGATCACGATGCCGCGCCGAATTGGGATTCCCAGCGCTGCAAACATCCGTTCCGTATGGTCGCGGCTCAAGCTAGGCTCGTTGACCCAGGTTTCACCCTCAGCGCGAAGCCCCGCGAGCAGCGTACAGCTTTTGATTTGTGCGCTTGCAACTGGGCTCGTGTAATCGATGCCTTTTAACTTGCCGCCTCGAATGCGCAGGGGTGGAGTATCACCATCGACCGTCGCTCCCATCAACCTGAGAGGCTCTGCTATTCGCTTCATCGGTCTCCGACTCAGAGATGCATCTCCGGTTAACGTCACGTCCAGCGGCCGGCTGGCAATCAGCCCGCTCAAAAGGCGCATGGTTGTGCCACTGTTGCCGCAGTCGAGGGGGACGTCTGGTTGTCGCCAATCAGGCGTCGGCGAAATCTTCACCGCGTCAGGCGCAACCCAGGTGTATTGCATACCAAATTCGGCAAGGCACGCCAGAGTCGATTGGCAGTCCTCTCCGGTAAGCGGAAGCCGAATCAATGAATCACTTTCCGCAATTCCCGCGAGCATGTAAGCTCGATGGGTGAGCGACTTATCACTTGGTGGCCGGATCGATCCCCTAATCGATTCCGCGCGCTGAACTGTCAACTTCACCCTTACCTTCCTTTGCCAGCTTGGCATCAACAAAAAATGTCCTAACGGCGACTTCATCGCCTGACTCCAATGACGTTGCCAAATAATCCATATCCGATCCAAACTCGCGCAGAACCTTCACGAGTTCGCGACGGTTTGCCAATGTGATCTGCGTCCAAAGATTCGGATCCACGCCACCGACCCGCGTCAAATCTTGCCAAGACCCGGCTGACGCATCCGTGGAATCGAGCTTCGACCCCAATCGCACGAGAATTGCTGCCAATGCATGCGGAAGGTGCGACAGCACGGCCACGTCTCGATCATGGACTTCAGCGGGAAGAAGGACGGGCGTAGCTCCCATCTCTTTGACGATTCCCTCTACCTTCTTCCTTGCGGAAGTTGCCGTCAGCTTCGTCGGAGTCAATATCCATTTTGCGCCCCGGAACATCCACGCTGACGCATACTTGGGTCCGGACTTTTCGTGACCCGCCATCGGATGCCCAGGGACGATCCGCGGATCGCCAGATGCAATGAGCCATTCCACGATGTCTCCCTTGACGCTGGCGCAGTCTGTAATCGTCGTATCCGATCCTGCTTCAGTAGCCAATTCCGTCAAGACGGGAATCATTGCATCTGGCGGAACGCAAACGAATACAAGTTCCGAACTGGCAACATCGCTGAGCGTTCCAATCGAGTCGGCGCATCCTCGACTCAAGGCAATCTGAGCGGCCTCTGCGTCTGGCTCCGCAGCGATGACGCGATGCCCTTGCGACCGACATGCCAGTCCGATAGAGCCACCGATCAATCCACAGCCGACGACGCCAATCGTCATACTTTAAACCGGCTCGCAGACGGGATCGAGAGAATTCGCCCGAATAATATCGCGGAACATCCAGCCGGAATCCTTGATCGTCCGTTGCTGAGTTTGGTAATCCACATGGATGATTCCAAAGCGCTTCGAGAATCCATAACTCCACTCGAAATTGTCCATCAAGCTCCACACAAAGTAACCTTTCAGGGGAACGCCCTGTTCGATCGCTTGCTTGGCCGCGCCTAGATACTCGCGGAGGAAACCCATGCGTCTCTCATCTCGAATCCTGCCGTTCTCAACTGGATAATCGTACGCACACCCATTCTCAGTAATATAGATTTCGCTCGGTTTCCAGCGGTCGTGCGAATAGATCAAAGTCTCACGCAGCGTATCTGGAACAACCATCCAACCCATCTCCGTTTGGTCCACATCCGCTCGATGAAGGGTCTCTGCTTCATTCGGCCCACCATGTTCCGAATACCGAACACGACTTGCTGAATAGAAGTTCAAACCCATAAAGTCAGTCCGTTGAGAAACGGACTTCGACTGCTCCGCTGTGAATTCGGGGACAGGGTAGGCGCGCTTGAGGAACTCTGGGTAGTCCCCAAAGTACACCGGGTCCAAAAACCACCCATTCAACCAATCATTGCACTGATTCGCTGCTCTTCGGTCCGCCACAGAGTCAGGATTCTCAGGAAGGAACAGAGCGTGATTCGTGGTGATACCGATCTTGCCGCCCTGGTTCAGGGCGCGGTAACGGCTCACAGCCTCACCATGACCCAACAGCATCCCATGCCCAGCCGCAAATGCCATCTTCTGATCGCAAAGTCCTGGAGCTTGAACTCCAGCTTCATGTCCAAGGTAGGCATAGCACCATGGTTCGTTATGGGTGATCCAAAACTTGACGCGATCACCAAATTCTCGGAAGCAGATCTCTGCATAGTCGCCAAACCACTTAGATGCATCTGGATGAGTCCAACCGCCCCGGTCATGCAGAGCTTGGGGATAATCCCAATGAAACAGGGTCGCGCACGGTTGAATGTTCTTTGCCAAGAGCGCGTCGATGAGCCGATTGTAGAAATCAAAGCCTTCAGGATTCGGCGTTCCGATCCCATCCCTCAGAATCCTTGGCCATGCGATGGAAAACCGATACGCCTGCAATCCGAGTTCAGCCATCAAAGCGACATCTTCCCGGAATCGATGGTAATGATCGCAAGCGATGTCGCCCGTATCACCACTGTTAACCTTGCCCGGTGTGTGGCTGAAGGTATCCCACACGGATCGGCCCCGACCGCCTTCATTAACCGCACCTTCAATTTGGTAACTGGCAGTTGCCGCGCCCCACAGAAAATCGCGCGGAAAATCGAGATGACCCATCCGCTTCATTGTGGCAGACTATCCGCTGGACAGTCGCTTGAGAAGGTCACGCGAGCGCTTCTGTAGCTCCCCATACTTGGCGAAGTCACCGGCCCGAAGGGCTTGATCGGCCTGGTCCAATAGCCGCAGGGCCTCGCGCACTCGCGCAACATCGACTTGGCTCGGAGCAACTGGCTCTTTTGAATCTGGCTCCGGTTGAACCACCGGTTCTGCGACTCGACCCGCCTTTCCAAAAAGCCGGTCGAGCGCATCTTGGTAGTTGTCCCCGACAACGATCCTGTTGTTGAGCGCCAGCACGACCTTGCGAAGCTCCGGAATGGTCTGTAACCCACTGGTTCGACTCTCCAAAAACAGTGGCTCCACATACATCACACTCTTGCCAATTGGGATCACGAACAGGTTTCCAGAGCGCAGTTCGCTCTGGTCATTGCTGAGCAGGCGGTTCATTTCAGAGATGGTCTCGTTCTGATTGAAATTCGAGTCCATCAATTCCGGTCCAGGCACCAGGCTTCCCCGCGGATACTTGTACAGAATCAGTCGTCCCAGCGAACCGGGATCGCATAGGGCTGTGAGCCATCCCGCCATGTTTCCTTTTTCGCGCGGCGTAAACGGCAGAATCTGCATAAAGCCTGAATGCGGTTCGTCAGGAAGCTTCATGAGCACGTAATAGGGCCGCATCGGCTCCTTGTTTCCGGTGTAACCCCGCTGAAACGGAATATCCCAGGCATCGCCGTTATTGAGAAAGCTCGTTGGGTCCTGCACGTGATACTGCTGAAGCTTCTGTGCCTGTAGCTGGAGCAGATCTTCCGGATAGCGTAGGTGCGCTTCCAGTCCTTCCGGAAACTCGGCAAAGTCCTGTACCAGCTTCGGATAGACCTTCCGGTAGGCTCTCAAGATTGGATCGGCGCCGTCGACGGCGTATGCCCTGATTTCGCCAGTATAGGCATCGATTGTCGCCTTGACGGAATTCCGAATGTAGTTGATTCGGTCCGCCGAGCCCTCCGTCATATCACTGTAAGGAATGCTCTTGGAAACTGTGTAGCCATCCAATATCCACACGAGGCGACCCTTGTAGATGACCAAATAGGGGTCATTATCAAACTTGAGGAATGGATATGTCTTGCTTGCGCGCGTCAGTACCGAGCGATGACGAAGCAGTCGGCTGTTACCAGTGATGTTGCCACTTACCAGAAGATTTCCATCAGCCAACACGATAGAGAATGCCAATTTCGACAGCAACCCGCCAATTGGAATGCCCCTTCCTCCTTTCCAACGGTGCGGAACGGCTTTTTCTTCGGTCAGATAGTCAAACTCATCTACCTTGGTATCCACCAACGCGTACTGATCGTCGTCCCCAATCGTTGGAGAACGAAAGTCACTGAAATACACCCGCGGTTCGGTAATCGGAATCTCTGGCGGAGTCGAAGGCGGAAGATTTGAACTTAA
>CAMLEL010000181.1 GCA_946478935.1 uncultured Armatimonadota bacterium | reverse complement strand
GAGCGGTGGAAGTGGACGCCGCCCAAGCTGTCAGAGTCAAAATAGTCTTCGGTGGCTGATCGACCCAACCCGCCTTCGAGAATGGAGACCCTGCAGACTCTGCGGGCCGCCAACCTTGACGTGGCGTTCTCGACCGCATTCGCCACGCTCGTTACGGGAGCATTCCTAGTTGGATTCGTCAAATTTCTTGGCGGTGGGGATATTTGGATCGGCATCGTCACGGCCGTTCCTGCCGCACTCGGAGTCATGCAGATTCCCGGGGCGATTATCGCCCGACGCTTTCCAAGCTACAAGGGATTTGTCGCGCCTGGCGGCCTGATCTGGCGATTGATGTACTTGCCGGTTGTCCTGCTGCCGATCTTGGCAATCGCCAATGAAATCCGTCTGTTCATCCTCGTCGCGTGCATATCGATTGGCGCTTTCGCCGTCTCGTTTGTGAACTCCACGTACAACGACTGGCTGGCCGAACTGATCCCGGCCAACTCTCGCGGCTGGTATTTCTCGCGACGTCAGGCCATTGCCACGGCTGTTGCTGCAGTTGTCGGACTCTTGGGTGGGTGGCTCCTCGACCGGTTCCTCGCCATGCGTCAGCCCGAAGTGGGATACACCGTGGTTTACGGAGTCGGTGTCTTGTGCGCCGGCGTCAGCATGTTCTTCTTTTTGCGAATGCGAAATCTGGAGCGTGCCAACACGGTCCGGCAAAGCGTCGGACAGGGCCTAACCACCTTTGCCGCGCCATTCAGGAACCGAGAGTTCCGCCGCGTCCTGATCTTTCTCGCGATGTTCTTCCTGGGTCAGACATTTGCCGGAAACCTTTATGCCGCCTATGCCCTGGAATCCTTGAAGATGCCGTTCGTCTGGTTTCAGGTAACGGCAATCATGCAGGCCACGGGCACGGTCGCGAGTGCCGGGCTCTGGGGATTCTTATCCGACCGATATGGAAACAAACCCTGCCTGATCCTGGCTGGATTCGGCATTGCCCTCAGCCCGGTCGGCTGGGCTCTTACCGACCCTTCGAACCTGACTTTTTCAATCGTCGTCCTGCTTGTTAGTCACCTTCTGGGAGGGCTTTTCTGGTGCGGAGTGAATTTGACGCAGTTCAATCTGCTGCTCTCCACGGCTCCCGTCGAAGACCGGGCAAGCTACATTGGTTCGGGCATGGCCGTCCAAAGCGTGGTCAGTGGCTTGGCGCCATTACTTGGCGCGGAAATGATGGCGTTGATGAGGCCAGGGTTCGGACCTGAAACTGCCTACAAATGGGTGTTCATCGCCGTCTTCGGCTTCCGACTCCTTGCACTGGCCTTCTTGGCGCCAGTCCGAGAAGAAGGATCCAGCCGGGTTCAAAAAACCTTGCGTGACTTGCGGCGGGTTACCCCACGAGGCATGCGTGCTATGCGATCGCTTTCACGTACCGCTGACGCACAGTCCCGAGCGGCAGCGATCCATAGCGTGGGCGCAGAGGGCCTGTCTTTGGCGAGTGATGAGATTGTGAAAGCGCTTGGCGATCCCTCGCCAAATGTTCGGCGGAACGCAGCAAGAGCGTTGGGTCGATTGGGCGACGATCGCCTGGCAGAAAATTTAATCCGCCATATTCAAGAGCACCCAGATCTGATTGAGGAAGAAACGGTAGAAGCCCTGGGCGAAATGGGGAATCAATCAGCCGCACCGGAATTGACCAAGCTTCTCCGCAGCCCGAGATCGAGCCTGAGACGCGCCTCAGCCAAAGCTCTTGGCCGTTTGGGCAGCAAAGACGCAGTTGAGGCACTTCGCGTGGTGGCAGCGGAGACCGGCGACCCTGATTTGCGGCGCGCGAGTCTCCAAGCACTAAGGGTGATTGGAAGTCCAGAAGCGAGCCAAGAAATATCAGATGCTCTGGTCGACCCCCATCCGAGCGTCCGCATCGCGGCGGCCGAGGCTGTCTCTGAGCTCGGGCTAACCAATGCCGCTGGGCATGTCCGTGACGCCTTGGCCTATTACGAGGATGAGGCGACGAGCGAATTGGTGTATGCGCTGGGCGCTATCGGCGATCCCGAAGACTTGTCGTTGATTCTTGATGAGGCAATCAAACAAAGAACTGCAACTGCCAGACGCCGCTGCCTATTGGGGGCGGCTCGACTGCTTGGAGTGGAGTCAACCGTCTATCGTCTGATGCTGGCCGAAGGTTTTGAACGGGACGCCGTGCTCATGGATCTATTGCAAGCGCGGATGCGCTCCAATCGACGGGTGCGCACAGCCTTGGATGCCTTTGGCGCAGGTAACGAATCGAAGGGCCTTCAGATATTGGCGAAGGCGTTTCCGCATGAAGCGCTGCAAGTTCTCGCCTCGGCGCAAGTGGAAGAATCTTTCTTGATCGCCGCCTGCTTGGCGTCCAAATGAGGATTTTTGATCTCGGGATTGACCCAGCCCAGGACTTTGCAACAGGTGATCGTTACGGAACGTTCTATACTGGTGTAACGGGGGCGAACGGGTTCGACAGAGCTGGTTCGACTTTCGGTTGCGAGCCGTGGATTCTCGTTGGCCACGTCAAAAACGAGAAAAAAAGTAGTTGCGAATAACAATTACGCCTTCGCTGCCTAAATAGCCAGCGAGATCCGCCCTCCTCGAGCCGGAAGGGGAGAGTTCGGGTCTAATAAAATCCGGATCGCTTGGTGGGCTTCCGTCTGTAGTTAGCCAGGCTAAATAAACCAGACTGGGCGTTCGATCAGCCGGCCCCGGGAGAGATCGACGCCGAGATAAAGTACAGGGGAGACGCTCGTGGTTTAACTGAGGGGCCGACAGTTTTGGAAGGGAGTTCAATTCTCCCCGCCTCCACCAGGTTCGGGGAAGGTCGTTTCGACCTTTCCAGTAGTTCTTCTAAATCGTAAAACTCGCGGTATGATGCAGGGGTACTCATCGGTAAAAATACATGGATACTCAGGCTCCCGGCCACCGACCCACTATCTTGGCGATTGAGGACGATGCGGCAATCCGCCGTCTTCTTAAGTCTGCTTTGGATCCTGAAGAGTATCGACTCCTTGAAGCGGAGACCGCGCAAGATGGTATCGATCAGATAACCAAGAAGAACCCGGATGTGCTCCTTCTCGATCTTGGGTTGCCAGATCAGAACGGGCTTTCAGTAGTCGAAACGGTGCGCGGTTGGAGCCAGATACCGATCATCATCCTATCCGGTCAAGGACAAGAAGACGTCAAAGTCCAGTGCTTGGAGGCCGGCGCCGACGACTATGTGACGAAGCCTTTTGGCGTCTCCGAGTTACTCGCCCGCATTCGGGTGGCGTTGCGCAGAACCGCTCTTGCCCCCTCTTCCGGCGAGGACTCGATTTTTGAAGCAGCGCAGATCAGGCTCGATCGGGCAAACCGGAAAGTCTGGGTACATGGAGAGGAAGTCCATCTCACGCCGATAGAATACAAATTGCTGTGTGTGCTGGTGCAATATGCCGGCAAAGTGGTGACCCACCGCCAGCTGTTATCCGAGGTCTGGGGAAATGAGTACTCGGAAGATTCGCAGTATCTGAGGGTCTATATCGGCTATCTCCGGCGCAAGTTGGAACCGAATGAAGATTCGGAAAAGCTCCTTATCAACGAGCCTCGCGTTGGATATCGGCTCGCCGTTTAAGCTCTGCTCCGGCACGGCCTGCGGCCATTTTTACGAATTTTTACCGCTTTGCCCTCCCCTATTCGGGTTGCTTTTACGGAAGTCGCGGCATTCTCTCAGTCAAAGATTTATCACTTTGGAAGGAGAAATAGATGAAGAGGGTCTCAAAAATACAAGCGCTTCGAATGAAACTGCAGGCTGGCTTTGCCCGCACACTCTGCAATGAGCAGGCCATCGACTGCGGATACGCAGCGCTCGCGGCAGCAATTGAAGGAAAGGCTTGGGAGCGCCATCGCTATCTCAATTTGATGCGCCGTTTCAACTTTTGCGCAAAGAGCCTTGATCGACTCACCTCAACCAGAGGCAAGTTCCTGAATCCTTGACATGAATACTAACACGGTCATTTTTGCACTGCTTGCCGTTTTCGCTGCTTTCATCGGATTTGGCTTCCACGACCAACTTGCCGCACCGTTCGTTCAAGTTGCATTTTTTGTCTTGGTGATCGCAGCGCTGGCCAGCCTCGTGTTTGAACGACGACGGCCAGTTTAAATCTGGGATAAGCGGAGTTCCAGCACGGATCTCACGAGATCCTCTGGTTCCACGGGCTTCGTGAGGAACATGTTGAACCCACTCTCAAAAGCCTTCATGCGATCGTCGCTGCCAGCGAATGCTGTCAGAGCGATTGAAGGTATGGAGTTGAACTCGTTTCCGCCTCCACTGCGAATGCTTCGAATGAATTGGTAGCCATCTTCGTCCGGTAGGCCAATGTCGCTGATGACCAAATCGGGACTTGTTTCCCTGAGGAGCCGTCGCGCCGTCTTGGCTGAATCCGCCGGAATCACGATTGCGCCCTCCAACTTGAGCACTTTTGACAGTAAATCGCGTGACGCATGGTCGTCTTCTACGATCAACACGCACACGTCCACCAATCGACGCGTTTCTACTTCGGGCTTGACTGTGGTTCGCGGCGGAGAAATCAACTCCGTTACATTTGACGAGCCGAGCGGAACGCGGACAACAAAGGTGCTTCCCTGGTTTTTCCCTTCACTGTGAACATGAATCGATCCCCCATGAAGTTCGGCGAGGTGCCTGGCGATTGCCAGACCCAATCCCAAGCCGCCATGACGCCTGGACCGGGCGGCATCCGCCTGTCGAAATCGATCGAAGACGTGTGGCAAGAACTCCTTCTCAATCCCAATTCCCTGATCGGTGATGGTGACACACGCCATGCCATCTTCCTTAGAAATGGAGATATCGACGTGTCCATGGGCAGGAGTGAATTTGATCGCGTTTGAAAGGAGATTCCAGATGATCTGGGTGAAACGATCAGGATCGATCTGAACGATGATTGGCTCACCGGGATCTTGGATTCTGAGCCTTACATTTTTCTCAGCGGCGCTTTGGCTGAGTAGCTCTGTCACCGCCTCAACCAGGTCGAATAGTTCCGCATAGGACAATTCCAGAACGATCTTGTTCACGCTGATTCGGCTCATGTCCAGTAAGTCGTTAATCAGCTGCAATTGGAGTTTGCTGCTCCGTTGGATGATCTGGAGACCATCGGCAATCTCTTCTTCGCGCACTTTGGGGCGCATCAGCAACTCCGTCCAACCCAGCATGGTCGTGAGGGGCGTTCGCAGCTCATGCGACAAGCCAGCCAGAAATTCGTCCTTCATGCGGTTCGCGGCTTCGGCATCGCTTCGGGCAGCCCGTTCATTCGCAAGGCTGCGCCGAAGATTTTCCTCCATCGTAATACGGTCCGTGATATCGATACTCGAAATGAGATAATTGATCGTTTGGCCCTTTTCGTCACGGATCGGATTGCCTAGAACGTGAATCCATCGATATTCGTCTCCATTGGCTTGAGTGCGGTATTCGACCGTGAACGACTCGCCATTCTTAAACGCTTCCGCCTGAATTTCCGAGACCCAGGGCTCGTCTTCGGGATGAATTCCGTCAAAACACCCCAATTCAAGCGCTGGCTCCAACTCCTTAGCCTTGAATTCGAGCCATGAGCGGTTGAACCAAACCGCCTTACCGCTCAGCTCGCAGAGCCAAACCATCATGGGAGCGTTGTCAGCCAAGTTCCGGAATCGCTCTTCGCTTTGCCGCAGCCGATCCTCCACGAGTTTGCGCTGAGTGATTTCAAC
>CAMLEL010000180.1 GCA_946478935.1 uncultured Armatimonadota bacterium | reverse complement strand
ATGGCGAATCGCAGTACTCCTCGTTCAACGGTACAAGTTGGGCCGTTCTGGCGATTCTTGAGGCCATGCCGTCAAAGAAATAAAGGCACGCCTGACCAGAAGGCAGGGTCGATTCGGCCCTGCCTTCAGTGCGTAAAATTTGACTGTGACACCGCTCGACAACCCCATGTGGCATTCGCTTGCCGGACGTCACGCATTTGTCGCGATCTCCAGCGGAAGTGCCCGGCGATATCCACCTTCTATTGCGCCCTTCGTGGGAGTGTCTGAGGCGACCGAAGCAGCAGCGCAGGACCTCGCAAGTCTCGTCCAGCCAGGAGAACGCATCGGAATCCTTTCGGTGATTCCGCCTTTGCCTTGGGAGCCTATCAAGTGCATCGACATTCACCAGTTTGTCTGGCCAAACGAGACAAGCGGGACGTCCGACGAAGAGGCCGTTCTCCTGAATGAATCCCATCTGCCCATGATGTTGGAACTGACATCGCTGGTCTATCCCGCTTATTTCCGGTCTGGCACCGCTCGACTTGGCGATTACGTCGGCATTATTCGAGATGGGCAACTTTGTGCCATGGCCGGCATCCGAATGTCCATGGATGGATTCCAGGAAATCAGCGCAATCTGCACGCACCCAGACTTCCGTGGTCGCGGCCTCGCTGGCCGTCTCACCCGGCACCTCGTGCACCAAATCCAGGAGCAGGGCGACGTGGCATTTCTGCACACGGAGTCAGATAACGAGGCTCGGCACATGTACCACAAACTCGGATTTGAGTTGAGGAGCATCCTCCCGTTTAAAATCTTTGAAATATCACCTGGTTCCAGCCAAAATCAGGAACTCGACAGGTAGCCTAGCGCGATGCTGACCGCCGGACTGCTCAGCCTCACGATCATGGCAACGACTGCCACTTCTCCTGCAACTGAAGCCGAACAGCATCGCAACGGCCGAACGCTCTGTGGCATCGATGTGCTCGTTCAAAACGGCTTCTCCGCCCTGAAAGGGAAGCGGGTCGGCCTCATCACCAATCAAACGGGACTGACTCGAGATGGCAAGCGAAACATCGATGCCATGGTCGCCGCTGGGGTGCAGTTGACCGCGCTGTTTGCCCCTGAGCACGGGTTTTTTGGCGTCGAGGATCGCGGTGGATTGGAAGACATGGTCGACACCAAGACCGGAGTCAAAGTTTTCAGTCTTTACGGCAAGACCAATCGCCCGACTCCCGAAATGCTTAAGGGTCTTGATGCTCTCGTTTTCGACATTGCCGACGTTGGTGTCCGTTTCTACACCTACGAGACCACGATGGCCTTTGGGATGGAAGAGTCCGCCAAGGCCGGTATCGAGTACTTTGTCCTTGATCGGCCGAACCCGGTGACTGGCACGCGAGTCGAAGGGCCACTCTTGGATACGGATAACACGTCTTTCGCCGGTTATCACCCCGGCACACCCGCCCGCCACGGCATGACTATGGGCGAGCTCGCCAAGTTCTTCAATGAGCAGCGGAACATCAACGCAAAGCTGACGGTAGTTCCGATGCAAGATTGGCGTCGTTCGGACTGGTTCGATTCCACGGGTCTGTCTTGGGTCAATCCGTCGCCAAACATGCGGAGTCTGAAGGCCGCGATCCTTTATCCTGGCGTCTGTTTGATCGAGTTTGCGACGAACATTTCCGTCGGGCGTGGTACCGACTCTCCATTTGAGCAGTTCGGAGGAGACTTCATGGATGGTCAGGCGGTAGCCGACCACCTGAATAGGCGCAGCCTCCCCGGTCTCCGATTCTATGCCACCAGCTTCAAGCCAACGGAATCTCGGTTCAAGGATAAATTGATCGAAGGCGTCCGCATCGAAATCACCGACCGCGAAAGAGTGCAATCGGTCCGATTGGGAATCGAAATTGCCTGTGGGATCGAAAAACTCTATCCCAAGATGGTCGATTGGAAGCGCTCAGAGCGACTGATCGGCAGCGATGACACCGTCCGCCGCATTGTCGCCGGTGAATCGGCAGACGACATCATGAAGACGTTTGACGGACCGTTGAGTGACTTCAAAAAGGTGCGTTCCAAGTACCTGATTTATCGTTGACGCCAACGTAGCTATTGGCTGGTAACCTCAACCCATGTTGTTCGCCTGCCTCGCCGCACTTGTTACCGGCCCCATCGTGGCGCCAGTTCCGCTGCAAGTCTTGGTCTTCAGCCGAACGGCGGGCTTCCGGCATGATTCGATCCCCGCAGGCAAGCGAGCCTTGTTCAAGATTGGCGAGGAACGCGGCTGGACGACAACGTTCACGGAGGATCCCGCCTGGTTTACCGGCAATCGACTGGACAAGTTCGACGCGGTTGTGTTCCTGTGCACGACTGGCGACATCCTGAACGAAAATCAGCAACCCGTGTTCGAGAAATTCATTCGCGGTGGCGGGGGTTACTTGGGAATTCATGCCGCCGCTGATACAGAGTACGACTGGCCCTGGTACGGACAGCTCGTCGGTGGCTACTTTAAGAGCCACCCGAAAATCCAAGAAGCCGTGGTCCATGTGGAGGACTTGAATCATCCGGCCACCAAGCACCTGAAGACGCCATGGAAACGGACCGATGAATGGTACGACTACAAAGAGAATCCGCGCAACAAAGTTCGAGTGCTGGCGAAGTTGGACACGAAAAGCTATCAGGGCCATGTGATGGGTGATGACCACCCGATTATGTGGTGCCATGAATTTGACGGTGGCCGCGCCTTTTACACCGGATTCGGCCATACCAAGGAGAGCTATAGCGAACCCGATTTCATTCAGCTTTTGGGCGAAGCCGTCGAGTGGGTCAGTGCGAAGTGAGATTGATTTCCAACCACTAAAAAGCTAAGTTAATCGTCGAACTCGATCCGTCTGAGTCTTATACTGTAGTCAGCGCATTCGGTATCGGATATGAAGGTTGTCTTTCAACTTGCCGTCGTTTCTTTGGCGGTCGTCGCGGCTGGCGTCGCGCCGATCGGTTCTCGTGTGGTGAAGCCTGCGTCAGAGCCGGTAACGCCTAGCCAGATTGCCCCCACATTGTTAGCTTGGACGGGGCTGCCTCCTGGCAAGGCTGAGGACAAGAATCAGCCGATTAACTTTAATCGAGACGTCAAGCCGATCCTGAGTGAGCACTGCTTCAAGTGCCACGGCCCCGACGTGGCCGTCGTTGCCGCCAACCTCAGATTGGACCGGTTCGAGGATGCCACGAAGCGTGCAATCGTTCCCGGAAAACCCGACGAGTCTCCACTGATGCTCAGGGTCACCCATCCGGAAAAGAATTTCCAGATGCCGCCGAAAGATGCCGGTGTTCCGGCGCTTACTGCCGCGCAAAAAGACATCTTGCGACGGTGGATCGCCTCCGGCGCCAAGTATGAGAACCATTGGTCATTTGTGCCGGCCAAGAAGCCTGTGCTGCCCCATGTTTCGAACTACGCTTGGGTACGCAACAACATTGACCGTTTTGTGTTGAACGGATTGGACAAGGCCGGACTCAAGCCGGAACCAGAAGCCGATTTGCCAACCCTCGCGATGCGCGCATCGATAACGCTGACTGGATTGCCACCCAGCCCGGACCGGATCGAGGAGTTGATCGAGGACAAGCGACCCGATGCCTACGAAAAGTTTATCGACGAGTTACTTGCCAGCCCCGCATACGGCGAGCACCAAGCGAGATACTGGCTCGATGCGGTCCGTTACGGAGATACCCACGGACTTCACCTCGATAACGAGCGCGTGATCTATCCCTATCGGGATTGGGTGATAAGGGCCATGAATGCCGATCTCCCGTTCGACCAGTTCACGGTTTGGCAACTGGCGGGCGATATGCTGCCCAATCCAACAGTGGACCAACTCATCGCCACTGGCTACGTGCGGATGAATCCCACGACCAACGAGGGAGGAGCCATCGAGGCTGAGTTCCAGGCTAAAAACACATTCGATCGGGTGGATACGACTTCGACCGTATTCCTCGGCATGACCGTGGCCTGCGCCCGATGCCACGACCACAAGTACGACCCGATCTCGCAGAAAGAGTATTACGGCCTCTTTGCCTTTTTCAATTCGACCACGGACGCTCCTCTGGACGGCAACGCTCAGTACCCGCCCCCGACCATGAAAGCCCCCGACCCGGATCAGGCTCGGCAGCTCGCTGCATTTGTGACCTATTTGAAGGAAGCGCGAACCAAAGCTCCCGAGGCTGCGGCGGTGGAATGGCTTCGAACCGCCCGAATGCCGATCCCCCAAACGAGCAGTTGGGAAGTGAGCCCCGCTTACGGTGGAACGTCATTCGATGAATCTTACGACAAGGTGTTTGCGCCTGAACCGGGCCAGACCGAACCCGTCTCATGGAAGCCTCTGAAGTACAAAGTCGGTGAAGCCGTCCCCAGCGTCATCTCCAAGGAGAATGCATCTGCTTACGTCCGTGCAACCTTTAAGATGGAATCCGATGCGGAAGTACCTTTCACGGTATCGAGCGACGACGCGATCAAAGTCTGGATTAACGGGCAATTAGTCCATCAAAACAAGGTTTTCCGCGGCGTCAACACCAGCCAAGACCAGTTCAAAGCAAAGCTGAAAAAGGGTGATAACACGTTCCTTGCCAAGGTCACCAACGGCGGCGGTCCAGACGGGTTCTTCCTACGATTCGGTGATGCGTTCTCGGACCGGATGAACTCCGCCTATGCCGCTTGGATTGGCCCCGGAGGCGGCAAGAAAGACCTTGATGAACTCCAAGATCTCTACTTTGAGGCCGGACCCGCATCTCCCGACGCACAAGCCTACCGACGGGCCAAAAAAGCTCATGCAGATTTTGAAGCAACGATCCCTCTGACACTTATCGCTGAGGAGTTGAAGCAGCCCCGAGAAACATTCCTGTTGAGACGCGGCGAATACAACCTCCCAGCCGATAAGGTGACCCGATCGTTGCCTGAAGCATTTGGCTCGATGTCCAAAGACCAACCCCTGAACCGACTTGGACTGGCACGCTGGCTCGTCGACAAGAAGAATCCGCTGACCTCCCGCGTGTTCGTCAATCGTATTTGGCAACACCACTTTGGAACCGGCATCGTCAAGACGGCAGAGGATTTTGGTAGCCAGGGTGAATGGCCATCAAATCCCGCACTCTTGGATTACTTGGCGGTGACCTTTGTCGAGCAGGGATGGAGCATGAAGAAACTCCATCGCGAAATACTGACGTCGGCAGCGTTCCGCCAGCGGTCGTCCGCCGACAAATCAAAGCTCGCGAAGGATGCCGAAAACCGCTTGATTTCACGGGGACCGCGCTTCCGCCTAGATGCTGAAGTAATTCGGGACAAGGCTTTGGCGGCGAGCGGACTCTTGCTGGAAAAACTGGGCGGCAAGGGCTTTAAGCCATATCAGCCCGACGGCATCTGGGAGGCAATCGCATTCACCGAGAGCAACACGTCTCGCTATGCCCAAGACATTTCGGACGAGATCTATCGCCGCAGCATTTATCTGTTCTGGAAGCGGACCAGTCCTCATCCGGTGATGCTGGCTTTCGATGCTCCCATGCGGGAAGCTTGTACGGTTCGCCGCTTCCGAACCAACACGCCTCTGCAAGCGCTCGTCTCACTCAATGAGCCTGCCTTTCTCGAAGCCGCGCGTTACCTTTCTCAACGCATCTTGCAAGAGGAAGTGAATGATAAGGGTCTCCTCGACCGGGCATTTCTGTACTCCCTGGGTCGATTGCCAAGCGTCAGGGAGCAGAGCCTGATGTCGGCAGCCCTTGCG
>CAMLEL010000179.1 GCA_946478935.1 uncultured Armatimonadota bacterium | reverse complement strand
ACGTTCAGGGTCATACCCTTGCGGTTCTTCGTTCCGAGCGACTTGGCGGTGCTAACGCCGGACATTGCTTTGCTATCAAAGAAACCAGCCCAGAGGCCAAGTTCGTCTCCTTGGAGGATCGACTTCAAGTCGGCCGCAGTCTGGGGTTTCTTGAAGTAAGCCTTCTCAGCCTTGTTGTAAGTGGTCAGGGTCGATCCATCCGCCACGATGAGTTCACTGGGAGTGTCGATTCGCGCAAGGTTCGGCTTGGCGAGCTCCACGTTGTATTCCTGGGGCGAGCCACCAACAGGAATCACTCGATAGTTCGTGCTCAACGATTTGGCTTCCGAGAGCGCTTTGTTAAAGTTCGACAGCAGCTGTGAGCCCTGCCCTTGTGCGTAGATGACCGCTACCAGGGCGGCTCCTCCGACTAATACTATTGCCCTTCTCATTTAAATCTCCTATCGGATTCGATGCGAGTGAACTTATGATAACTCATCTCTCCAAAATCGGAAAGGCTTCGCGAGTGTGTCATTTGGCTAAAATTCCAAGAGTTCGATGAGTTTACGTACCGCAATTCTGCTCGCAATTGGGTTGGCTGTCATCCATCTGGTGTTGGCATGCGTATATGCATCACTGACACCCTATCGGACCGCAGGAATTCTTTTGGGCCAGCGCGATCCCGCCACGGGCCAGTTCCAATCGGTTCCTGATGTGGGTGCGCCCGATGAGCGGCAGCACGTTAACTACACGATTCATCTGCAACAGGGCAATGGGTTTCCCGTTCTAAATCCCGAGGATCCCAAACTTGCTGAAAATTACCAGGCCCATCAGCCACCTCTGTTCTACATCCTTCATGCAGGCTGGACTCGCCTAACAGGCGCCGACCTCACGAACAGCGCCTCCGGACTAGCGGCAAGATCACTCAATGCACTTATCGGCGCCGCGACGGTCCTTGGCGCCTTCTTCCTTGGGCTCTGGGCACTCCGTCGGTCTGACGTGGGTTTGGTGGCCGCATCGTTCGTGGCTTTGCTGCCTATGAACACGGCACTGAGTGGAGCTGTCAGCAATGACCCACTGCTTTTCTGCCTCTGCACATGGGCGCTCGCATTGATGGCAAAGGGTTGCACGCTTGGCTGGACTATGAAGCTCGCCATCGGCCTCGGCTTGGTGGTGGGGGCAGCGATTCTCACAAAGACCACAGCGATCGCACTACTTCCCTGCTTGCTGGTTGCAGTGTGGCTCAGCGAAGTCCGGCCAACGGCTACCCAGATTGTCGCTTGTTCGCTCCTGGTGGCACTTGTATCTGGTCCCTGGCTAGCGCGCAACCACCTAACTTACGGTGATCCATTGGCATTGACGGCATTCAATGATGCCTTCAAAAACTCTCCGAGTCGCGAGCTGATGACCCAAGTCGCAACGGTTCAAAACCCGGACAAGGACCCGAATCTCGCCTATTGGATGGATTGGGTCGGATGGTGGACTGCTCGAAGTTTCTACGGCGTTTTCGGCTACATGGATGTGTTCTTGAACGAACGCGGCACTCCGTCGACCGGTCGGATGAGTCCCAACTCGCTTTATCGAATGCTCTTGGCCCTTGGCGCCTTGGCGGTCGCCTTGTGGGCCCTGGCGCTGCAGAGGGGGGAATGGAAGGAGCATCGCAGGATGCACTGGCTGCTTGGCATTTTTCTGTTGGTCATCGTTGTCCTGTTCGTTAGATTCAATATGCAGTACTTTCAGGGCCAGGCCCGATACCTGTTTCCAGCGATTGCGGTGTTCGGGGTCGGCTTGGGTGTCGGTACGATCAATGTTTCGCGAGGTCGGTTGATGCCTGCGCTGGCAACAGTCATCCTGATTCTTGGAGCCCTCAACGCCTATGCATTGATTCGACTGCCCGGAGAGTTTGCCAAGCGCGTTCAGGCAACGATTTTGACGCCGTAAACCAATGTGTCATACTCGCGCGTCCTAAGGGAGTAACAGACGAAAGGGCGCTCGCGTCTAAGGACTTGGTGTTGTCAGCGGTAATCGATAAATCCAAAATGGACCATTACGACGAGGATGCGATCCTTGTCGATCGATTTCTGCATGGTGACGACTCCGTTTTCGAGGTCCTATACCGGCGATATTACGACAAGGTTTTTGCCATCGCCCGTGGCGTTTTGATCGATGCGGATGAAGCAGCTGATGCCGTTCAAGAGATTTTCACTCTGGTCTATCGACATTTGGGCCGATTCGACCGTCGCTCAAAGTTTTCGACGTGGCTATTTCGAATTGCAGTCAATCGAAGTATCCAGGAAGCGCGAAAGCATCGCTTCAAGAACAAGACGGTCGAACTGACGGAAGCGGTAGGTCACGAGGCTCCGCCTGACCACGAGGAAATGGATCCCCTGATCCAGTCTGCCCTTGGAAAACTTTCACCACCCGACCGTGCCATCCTGTCGCTCTTCTACTGGGAAGATTTGAGTCTCAGCGAAATCGCCGACAGCATGGGATGTAATGAGAATGCGGCCAAGACTCGCCTCTACCGGGCTCGCGAGCGCTTTCGCGTTTTCTATGAGGAGCAGGCATGAAGCACCGAGTGCCCTCCGATGTGGATCGACTCATGTGGCTGGTTGCCGAAAGCAACGACCCGAAGGCGATCGCGGATTTTGAAAGTCGATTCGCTGAATTTGGGCCAGAGTTGGCGCGGCGACGCCGAATGGTGTCTGAGCTCAAGGGTGCTAAGTCGCATGTCTCCATCGACCACCGGATTCCGGCTTTCAAGCCCCGAGTAGATGCCCCAACTCCGATTCCGAAGGGAATGTGGATCGTCGCAGGTATCGCTTTTGCCTCGCTTGCGTTCGCCTCATATTCCGTTTTTCGCGTCAATTCGACTCAAGGTCCGATTCCCAAGCCAGAGCAAGTCGTTACTCAGCCAGTTGAAACTCCAGATACCAATGTCTACCGACCGGTTGAAACGCCGCCGATTACGGATCCTATTGTGAAAAACCCGCCTCCAAGCGTTCATCCCACGCCATCGACCAGTGGTCAGGAGATGCCGAAGAGCTTGAAGCTTTCCAATACATCATTGATCGCTGCCCTGAAGATGATCGGTGAAATGGCTGGCTATCGAGTCGAAGTTGCGCCTGGATTCCAGGACCAGCAGATCAGTATCGACTACGATCAGATCACGACTTCTGAGATGCTCAAAGACCTTGGGCTGCGATATAGCTTCACTCCGTTCGACCAGGGAGACGGGACGATCATCATCGTGCCCGCGGTCGATGCTGCCGGTGGCAGCGATACCAACGGTTCGCAACGTCGTATTGGCGGTTGACACCGCGAAATTTGCCGAATTTGCAAGGCGTTGTTATACTGACTCCAAAGGGAACTAAGGGAGTCGTTCGCAATGCCAACGGTACAAAGAAGTTCTGACGTCGTCGAATCCCATTCCGAGCGCGCCGTGATGGCGGGGATCGGTGGGATCATCGTGCTCGCGCTGGGAGTTGTCCTGTTCATCTTCCGAGGGGATGGAATGCTCATCGGGCTTGCCCTGGTGTTGCTGGCTGGGGGCGCTGCGGCAATCACCTACGCGATTTACTGCGCTCTGCAGATCCGAAAGGTGTCCAGCTACGACATTGTCTGCCCTTACTGCAGTTCGAAAGTGAGCTTGGTGTCTGCGCCGGATCGCGACGTGTCCTGCCGAAGCTGCCTGAGAATGATTCCGATCGTCGATGGCAAGCCGATTCACGTCACGCAGGTCCGCTGTGGATATTGCAACGCCTTAAACTACTACAGCGACAAAACCATCGCTCTGCTCTGCGAAGAATGCAACCATGAAATTCCGATTTCCAGATCCGACGGGCAAACCTCTCAGAGCCGATTCGCGGTCGTGGACGACGATAAATCTTACGAGTTGCGATTGATCGCGTATGAGCATGCGACGGAGGACTTGATTTCTACCCTGCAACATTCTCTGGCTCTGAATAGAAACCAGGTGAAGCAGATGCTGCAAGAGCTGCCTTGCACGCTTTTAACGGGAATTCCCAAGCGGAAGGCAGAAATGCTGAGTGCGCAACTGACCCAACATGGTGCAAGTTGCCAATACACGGCGATGTGATTTTCATCTGCCTGCGGGTATCCTCTCTTGGTTCTAAATGGCGGCCAAGTGCTCAGATGGCATGGAAGCGCATAGATTCAGGAGGATTAACTCAATCATGAAGTTTCTTCACGAAGCTGCGCTCAGGCCCTTGGTCAACGCGTCGCCTCGCGGACTGATGGCGCTTTTGGCAACGCTTATGGCGTTGATCGCGCCCACCGCTGCCTTCGCAGGGGAAGCGGACGTCAAGCTCAACTTTTCAAGCAATGACAAGGTGATGCTTTACATCTCGCTGGCGATTGGCGTCTTGACGGTCATTGGAGCCTTTGTGCTTCGCTCCGCGGTGCTCAAAAAATCGCCAGGCAGCGAGCGCATGCAAGAGGTTGGAAATGCGATTCGAGAGGGCGCCCTTGCATATCTGAGCCAGCAGATCAAGCTGATGCTCGTTTTCGTGGTTCTGCTTGCCATCGGGCTCTTCGCGATGTTTGGCAACCAATTGAGCAACTATGGCATCGGCGCCTTGGTCGCATTGAGCTTCGTTGGCGGCGTTGCTGCCTCGTACATTGCCGGCTATTGGGGCATGCGAACCGCGGTCGACGGCAATATGCGCACCGCGTTTGCGGCGATGACGAGCTACAAGAGTGCGCTAGAGATCTCATTCCGTAGCGGCGCCGTCGCCGGCCTTATCACGGTCGGCATGGGTCTGCTGGGTGCGACCATCATCTTGCTCTTCGGCGGAACCCACGCCATGACCCTGTTGGTCGGGTTTGGCTTTGGTGGATCCCTCGCCGCGCTCTTTATGCGTGTTGGCGGAGGCATCTTTACCAAAGCGGCTGACGTTGGAGCAGACCTGGTTGGAAAAGTCGAAGCAGGCATCCCTGAGGACGACCCCCGCAACCCGGCGACTATCGCTGACAACGTTGGCGACAACGTTGGCGACTGTGCCGGAATGGCAGCCGACGTATTTGAATCCTACGAGGTCACCCTTGTGGCCGCCATCGTGCTCGGTGCGGCGACAGCTTCAATTTTCGATCAAACGACATGGATGAAGCTCATCCTTTTCGCTTTGATGGCCCGCGGTATCGGCATCATCGCCTCCGTGGTCGGCATCTTCAGCGTCAAGGGTTCTGACAACGTGGACGAGGATCCGCTGAAGCGCATCCGGGTCGGCTTCTATATGTCAGCTGCCGTTGCGCTTGTCTTTACTGCGGTACTCGCTTACTTCATGATGGGCGGCACGGGCAAGCCGATCGAGACTTCAAGACTCGTTTCGGGCGCCGAGATGGTCAAAGACGATTTCGTTGGTTTAAAGAACGAGATCGCGAAAATTGCCAAGGAAAAGAACATTGCCGAATATGCGGTCACCGACGAGGACCTGAAGGCCACGAATACGTTCAAGGCCATGGGACTCAATTCCATGACCGAGCAGCAAGTCTTGGCAGCGGTTCGTCAGGTCACTCCGGAGCAGCTTGAGTCGATCAAGCCTGAAGAGGGTTTTGTGATCGTCGATCCCCAAACCTCCGATAACCCGGTATTGAACTATTCGGTTCTCAAGGTTCCGCAAACCGGTACCGACCCCGACTTCATCTCCCTCAAGGAAGCCATGACTTCGGGCAAGTACAAGGTTGTCAAGGTTGAGCAGACCATTGCACAAGGTGGTCCGACGCCTTCAATCACAGCCACCAGCTTCCAGATTACAGGAG
>CAMLEL010000178.1 GCA_946478935.1 uncultured Armatimonadota bacterium | reverse complement strand
TGTTCGCCTCTTCCTTCGGAATCCCCAGCATGCTCGCGATCACTCGAGGCGGGACCATGGATTGCCGTAGCGGAAAGCCTCCACCCTGCAAGTTCCACAAAGCCTGTCCGATGCCACGCTGTCGTTCCGGATCAAGGATTTCCCCACGGGAGATGGCGGAGCGAGTCTGGCGCACAAAAGCGGCTTCTGCCCGACACCGCTCACCGCAGTAAGGCGAGCGATCAGACGCCCCGGGCTTCCCACAATTGGGACAGGTAGCGGGATCGTATGGCAATGTTGCAACCGGCACGTCCGGACTCTCCAGCAGAAGCCGGACAACTCCCCGGATCCTCAATTCAGGATCAACCGCGTCGCAAAAGTTTGGCAGCTCGGCCAACGCTCGTTCCAACACCTGAATTATTCTAGCCCCCAGATGAATGGTCCTGGGAGCCAGGTGAATTGTTCACTGAGCCAACTTACATACCCGATCGCCATTGAGAATTTCGGTTTACCGCCATCTATACTGAATTCTAGTCATGACCTCACTTGCCGTCGTTCCTATCCTTGCCTTGAGCCTGGCTGTCCAAGCGGAAAACTCGGGCGGCGTGTTGAAATTAGAGCAGGCGGCATACGATGTCCTTTCCTACGATGTTTCGATTAAGGTCGACCCATCCCAAAAGTCGCTGAGCGGCACCACGGTCATGGAGGCCAAGGTGGTCATTCCTACGGCTTCGATCTTGATCGATCTCGATGAACCATTTCATGTTTCGAGCGTGAGGGATGAAAAAGTCGATCTAAGGTTCGATCGACTGCCGGGGATGATTCGCGTGCACTTCCCGATCTCCAAGCAGCCAGGCGACTCACTTCGGCTGGCGACGAGCTATTCTGGCGTTCCCCATGTTGCTAGGAACGCACCTTGGGATGGCGGCATCGTGTGGTCTAAAACGGCGAGCGGTGCGGACTGGATTTCGGTCGCTCTTCAGGGCGCTGGGGCTGACCTCATTTTCCCCTGCAAGGATCATCCATCTGACCGACCAAACCGCGCTGTGATGCGGCTTACCGTTCCCAATCCGCTTGTCGCGGTCGGTCCGGGGCTCCTTGAGCGAACGGATCGGCATGGTGATGGCACCTCATCCTACGTCTGGCGCATGCCTTTGCCAATCAACAACTACTCGTTGGTTTTCAATGCCGCGCCCTATGAATTGGTCAAGGACTCTGCGAAATCGGTTGGGGGTCAGACGATTCCGATTCACTACTATGTGCTGCCGGAGAATCGGGACAAGGCGTCCAAGCTTATTGCCGAGCAAAAGAAGTACCTCGCTTTTATGGAGAAGTACTGCGGACCCTTCCCATTTCGCAAGGTCAAACTGGGCATAGTCGAGACGCCGCACCTTGGCATGGAGCATTCGACTGCCGTTGCGTATGGCAACAAGTATCGGTTCGCAGAAGACGGTCTGGACTGGCTCCTCCTTCACGAGTTTGGCCATGAATGGTGGGCCAACCTCGTATCGAATGCGGACTGGCGCGATATGTGGATCCATGAGGGATTTCAGAGCTTCTTGGACACCTTCTACATTGAGCAGATTCGCGGCCGTGAAGCCTATTTGGCGGGAATGAAGTCTCGGCGACGCCGGATTCGAAACACGGCTCCCGTGGCTCCGCGACCCGAGACTTCGAGCGCTGCCTATGGCGGCGATATTTACGACAAGGGCGCGCTGATCCTGCATTCACTGAGATATCTGATTGGCGAAGAAGCTTTCCTGCGCTCCATTCGAAGGATGGCTTATCCGACCCCCGAAGCTGAAAAATGGGCCGATGGTCGAGCTTTGCGGCTGGTCACCACGGACGATTTTGTGAACATCGCATCCAAAGAAGCGAATCAGGATCTGCGGTGGTTTTTCGAGGTCTATGTCCGGCAGGCCAAATTACCGGTCCTCAAGGCAGACTCCGCGAATGGGCTCTTGCAATTGGAGTGGACCGCGCCCGAGGGCCTACCATTTTCGATGCCGATCGATGTCGTGGTGGATGGCAAAACCGTCCGCGTTCCCATGACCGGAGGCAAGGGCTCGATCCGATATACGGGAGCGGAACCTCAAATAGATCCTCAAGGCTGGGTGCTCAAGCAGTAGGCTGCCTATTCTTCCTCAGCAATCGGACAGCTCAGGCTTTTGTCATACATTCCCGATCTGTCAAAACAGCATGGCCGGCGGTTCCCGGCGGCAAGTTTGGAGCAGGCAACCTCAATCCGCTTGGTACGAGTTTCTGCCTTCTTGCCCGAAACAATCCAAAAAACGTAGTCGCGGCGAGCCTTCGGCGTGATGCTTTTCCAAGTTGCCATGGCTTTCGGTCCAGCGGCTTCCAGGGCACTTTGGACGTCGCCAGGCACCTCAGGTTCCGGTTCCGTAGTCGTGGGAGCCAATTCAATCTCGATGACATCTCCAGATTTGGCGCCCGCTTGCTTTTGAAGCGCCTCTTCGACTTTCATCCAATGACCGCCTTCTCCATCGGGCAGGAGGGTCGTCAGGAAAGGGGTTCGGTTGAAGGTGCCTTCAACCGATACCATGCTGCGAGATGGAAGTTGGTTGCTTGCCTCTGCAGGCAGTTTGAGGAAGGCCCAAGATTCGCCCTTTGGGGGCTCCGTGGGGCGAAGGAGCTTGGCCCTGAACTGAATGGGTTTTGAGATCGCGGCCATCGTTAATGGAGATTCTGGCCGATTCCGATAGCCACGACCTTGCGCAGCGAGTAGTCTCTTTGGATGACACGCGTTCTCTTCGTCTGCCTGGGCAACATTTGTCGGAGCCCATTGGCAGAGGGAATTCTGCGACGCATGGCCGCCGAGCGAGGAATCCCAATCCAAGTGGATTCTGCGGGTACGAGTGATTATCATCTCGGTGAACTTCCTGATCGCCGAGCCTGTGCGGAGGGTGGCAGGCGCGGCTGCGAAATGTCGATGCGCGCTCGGCAATTCCGTAAGCAAGATTTCGAGGATTTCGATTACATCGTGGTAATGGACCACTCAAACTTGCGGGACGTCCGGAGTTGGCGCGGCGCGGTTGCCGAGAAGATTCATCTGGCGATGTCTTTCGACAAGGCCGCCCGGGAGCAAACCGTTCCAGACCCGTATTACGGCGGTTTGGAAGGCTTCACGGAGGTTGCCGATATGCTGGAAGCAGCGTGTTCGGGTCTGCTCGACGAGATCATTGAAAAATCAGCGCAAACTGCCTAACAACTGCCTCAAAGCTGTTACAATATCCCGGCAAATGTTGACCACCGGATTGATTCTCCATGCAACACTACTGCTCGCCATGCCCGCCGGGTCCATGTGGCAAGGGCCACCTGCCAAATTGAATCCCTCATTCACCTTCGTGAAACAGGCTTACTATCAGCGGTATCAGAAAGGCAACATGCGGGAGTTCACGCCCAAAGACCAGCCACACTTGGACAAGTGGAAAGACATGGTGACGGTCAATCATTACCCGGACGCAAAGGATGGCGAGGCGCTGGCGGCGAAGGCGAATGCGGTCTTGACCAACTACCAGGCGAACGGAGCCAAGGTGGTGAAAACGGACTCCAAAGCACGGACTGCCTCAAAGCCCGCTGAGCATTTGATCGTGGTCCTCTTTCCCAGGAAGCAGTTCATCGAGGCTGCCTTTGCCCGGTTTGTCTTGCAAGGAGGCACCGGCTATTCGATTGTCTACTCGCATCGAATTTACGGTGCGAAAGCCGGCGACCCGATGAGCAAATGGCTTTTGGCCAATGGCGAAGTCCACGAAAAGGCTCTGATGGCAATGTCGAAAGTTCCCGGCCGCTGAGATCTGCTCGGACGGCCTGTCAAAGGTCCTCCCAATCAAAAAGCCAGGTTGCCATTTGGCCTTCTCGGCGGCTAGTTAATGTGCCATCAATCATATTCCCGTTCTCGCAGATGATCATTTGGACTTCGCTTCCGAAGGGATTCGGCAAGAGGGTCACGCAATTGAGTTCAGGAGGCGAGCACTTGAAGCATGGCGTCAAGATTGATTGCCCACGAATGGGAGATTTGCAGAATTTGGCGAGACTGGCGAAACCTGTCAGTTTCTCTCCACTGCTCAAAAGTGGGAGACGTCACCGGAAAGGTCCGCGGAAAGGTATTCCAAAGATTATGAAATAGTTGGATACTGACGGGAGATAGTCGGCGCTTGGTACAGGCTCGGGGTAGATCTTCGAGGTGTAGCCGCAATGAATGCAGCTTTTTCACATCTTTGGATATGCGCGGAGCGGACCCGACCGAGATTTATGATCGACTCGAGTTTTAGGCGATGATGTCTCGAACAACGTTGCCGTATACGTCAGTCAGTCGGAAGTCGCGACCTGCGTGCCGATAGGTCAATTTCGTATGGTCAAACCCCAACAGGTGGAGGATTGTCGCGTGCAGGTCATGCACATGGACCGGCTTGTCCTGGGCCCGAAAACCAAATTCATCGGTCGAGCCATAGATAGTTCCACCCTTGACTCCGCCACCGGCCAGCCAGTAGGTAAATCCATAGTGGTTGTGATCGCGACCATTGATTTTGCCCGCATTGGCACCCGGAGTCGGCAGTTCGACAGTGGGCGTCCTTCCAAACTCACCGCCCCATATGACCAACGTGTCATCGAGCATTCCGCGCTGCTTCAAGTCCGTCAGCAACGCACCGATCGCCTGATCAGACTCTTTGGCGAGGTTGCGATGGTTGATCGCAAGGTCGTCGTGGCTGTCCCACGGTTGACCGGCCCCGTGATAGAGTTGGACGAATCGAACGCCACGTTCCGACAGTCGGCGGGCAATCAGACATGCCCGGGCAAAGTTGCCAGACCCGTACAAAGCTCTGGTTGCCGCTGACTCCTTGTTGACATCGAAAGCATCGGAAGCTTCTGTTTGCATTCGATACGCCAATTCAAACGATTGAACCCTTGCTTCCAAGGCGGAGTCATTTTGCCTCTCTGCGAGATGTCTTTTGTTCAGCTTTTGGACCAGATCGAGCTGTTCGCGCTGATCGGAAGGCAGCGTAAATTGACTGCGAATGTTCTCGACGATCTTGTCGATGTCTCGGTGATTGGGATCGATGTAAGTTCCCGCGAGAACACCGGGAAGGAATCCGGCCTGCCAATTCTGGGTTTCCTGAATGGGATAGCCACCCGGGCACATTGAGATAAATCCGGGGAGATTCTGATTCTCCGTTCCCAATCCGTATAGCACCCAGGAACCGAGGGACGGGCGAACCAGTCTCGCATCGCCGCAGTTCATCAGCATCAAACTGGGTTCGTGATTCGGAACATCCGCATGCATCGAGCGAATGACACAAAGATCGTCGACATGCTTGGCAACATTTGGAAATATCTCGGACACTTCGATGCCCGATTGTCCGTGGCGGGAAAACGCATACGGACTCGGTAGAGCGGCTCCCGTCTTGCGCTCAGTGGGCAAATTGAGCGGAATAGGCTGGCCCGCGTACTTTGCCAATGCGGGCTTGGGATCGAAGGTGTCAACTTGGGAGGGACCTCCATTCATGAAGAGAAAGATCACTCGTTTGGCGCGCGCCCGTAGCGGCGGCGACTTGGGCGACATGGGGTTGATCTGAGCGCCAGATGCCCAAGCGGAATCCCCAAGGAGGCTCATCAGCCCCAGGGATGCGAAGCCGTTTCCCAGCCGGCCGAGCAGTTGTCGGCGCGTCAGGAACAAGTCGCGCAGGTCATTTTCGTGGTTGAATTCGGACATCGCTCAGTTTCAGTCTACAAACAAAAACTCATTCGTCATCATCAGGCCCTGCGCAAGCATGGC
>CAMLEL010000177.1 GCA_946478935.1 uncultured Armatimonadota bacterium | reverse complement strand
ATCTTCGAGAAGACCGGCAAGGTGTCCAAAGATGATCGAATCACCTCGATCACTTTCTCCGCCGCCGCCGACGTCAAGCCGAACTGTCTTGTGTCGCTGGATCCCGCAAGTGGCAAGGCCGAGCTCGCCGTCAGCCCAGACGTAGTGGTGTTCAAGGGCAAAGTGATGGTCGCGGGTACGCGTCCTACGCGAAAAGTCATCCCCGCGTATCTGTCGGTGGATGTTCCGGTTCCACCAGCCAAGAAAGGAGGGGAATCCGTAATGACCCCGATCATCAATCAGGTCAATAACATCCCCTGGCTCTACATCGTTGGCGGTGTCGCGGTATTCATGGGACTCATGTTCATGATGAACAGGCGCTCCCAGCAGTTCACGACTTCGATGTCGAAAGAGGCAAAGAACCTCTACATGGAAACCGTCGGACGAATCACCGAGCGGCTCGAGCGTATCGAAGTGAGCCAGGACAGACTCGTTAAGAATCCTCCCGTCGTCAGAGCATTCCGAGCACAGATCGATGAGTTCGAAGCGCGTCTTGGCCGAATCGAGAAGCTGGCAAAGGATGGAAACGATGAGCTTGTCAAGGCCACGACCGAGCTCAGTCAATCAGATCGACGGCACGTTGATTTGGTTGCGAAACTCGAATCCACGCGTCAAGATGCCACCAAAACTCAAGCAGAGCTTAAGAAGGAGGCTGATGCCCTCCGCGCCGAGCTCAAGCTGGTTGTGAAAGCCCAGGACGAGGCGGTCGCCAAGTTGAGCACGCTCGACATCCTCCAGTCCGCAGCCGGCAAATCCGCCGAGGCAGATCGGCAGCTGCAAGCGCAAATCGCTGGATATGACGAGGCCCTCAAGCGCGTTCATCAGGAGCACGCGAAGCAACTTGCCGCCCTCCATAACGAAATGGCGACGCTACGGTCGAACCAGGAAGCCCTGCTCTCGATGCCCAAGTCTCTTGAGCATGTTAGCGCGAGCATCTCGAAGCTGCCCGCTGAGTTCGAAGCGATTCGTACTTCCATGCCCAACCTCGGAGGGATTGAGGCCCAGTTGCATTCCTTCGAAGGCTTTGGCTCGAAACTGGATCGCATCGACGAAGTCTCGCAAAAACTGGACTCTCTGCCCGAGATGCGCAACTCGATTGAGTCATTGCCCGAGCGATTCCCTCGATACGACGAATCGATCAACCAGGTTCAAGAATCGCTGAGAGTCCAAATCGAGAATCTGACGGGTCGGGTCGCTGAATCAGGAAGCCACTTGGCTGAACTCATTTCGGCCCACACTTTTGCTGCCATCCCTCCCGTCACGGTTGAGGAACCGCTTGCCAAAGCTCAAGAGCCAAAGAAGTCAAAAAAGGCAAAGCTTGAAGTCCATGCCGAAATCGAGGCTGAAGAGCCTGAAAACCCGATCGTAGAGCTGGCTCCCGAGCCTGAAACGCAATCCGAGAAATCGGTTTTGGCAGAAGCAGAGCCAGTGGCTGAACCAGAGCCTGCCCAGGAAGCTCAATCCGAGCCTGAGCCAGAAGCCGTTGTGGTTCAGCCAGAAATCGAGGCGGAGATCACGGAAATCGAACCTGAGGCCATCGTCGAGGAGAAAGACCTCGCTCCTGAGTCAGTTCCTGCCGTTACTGAGTCGCATGTCGAAGAATCAACCGCGACTCCAGATGAGCCCGAGAATGTGACGCCGGACGCTCCGGCCTCGGAAGTCCCCGTCGAGGTTGCGACCGAGATAACTGAGGGTGCGACGGTGTCAGTGGAAGGTTCAACTGAAAGCGTAGTTGACACCCCTGTCGTTGCCGAAGTTATCGAAGAAGTGCGTCCGGAGATCGCATCGTCAGTTGAGGCGCCAGCTGCGGAGTTGGTGCCTGTCGAAGTCGGCGGTCGCAAGAAAGACAAGCCCGAAAAGGACGGCTCCAAGGCCAAATCTCTCAAGGATGTCCAGGAGCTTTCGTACCGATACGACGAATCCGAAAAGCCGGCCGAAATTAAAGAGTTCCACTTCAACAATGCCATCAAAAAGATGACTGAAGAAGAGCCGGTCAAGGAGCTCAAAGGCAAGTCTCAACGTTCGGGCAAAGAAGCTCCAATGACCTTCAAACTCGAGGACCTTCCCGCAAGGCTCGAGACGTTTGAAGACGATGAACCAGAAGCAGTCCTGCCGACCCTGAAGGTTATCGACAACCCAACTACCGTGGACAAGGCAGGCGAGCGAGAAGCCGTCGAACTGGTTTTGAAGTCGTTGGAACCGGCAAAGTCGGCCTCGGAAGTCGTCGAGGCATTCGATCACGAGCTAGACGACCATTCCTCAGCCCAAATGGGTCACTGGACAGGGTTTGGTGGCTCTGGGGCTCGAACCTGGTCGAGCGAATCCTCGCGACCGCTCCAACTCGGTCAGTTCGACGGCGAACTCAAACCGCTGACTCCGATCGAGACGGCTCCCATTGGGGATACGATTGCGGCCCTCACCTATGGATTCGGCAGAGTGATGTACTCCTGCGGAAGCACAATCCATGGGTTCTGGCCCGGTCGAGACTCCCGGCACCTAACATTGGATCACATCATTCCCACGGACGATTGGCGATTGTGCCTCAAAGGTCAGAACCTGTTCGTTGCCGAGGAAAAGAAGGTTAAAGTTCTCTCGGTCCAAGGTTGGTTTGTTCTCGAACAGTTCGCCGGCGAATACCGTGACCAGTTGCTCAGCGCGAGCCGGTGGATCGGCCTGCGCCACTCCGACGGCGCCGTTGTCGACTTCCGAGATTTGCGCGGTCAGATGGCAGCAGAAGGCGTGTCACTGAACATGGAGGTTGCCGGACTGCAGTTCTGTACTTCCGAGTCGAAAGTGTTTGCCGGATCGAGGCTCGGACATGTCGTCGAGGTGACAGAGCATGGTACGGAAACTCTGGGCCAGTGCCCCGAGGGGACCGAGCTCACACACCTGACGCTCCTGAATCAGGAACCATTGGCCGTGTATGGAGGAAAGGGTGGTCTTTTCTGCCGACACTTCGGCTCGCAAGAGAGCACGGTCGAATTGGGCATCGACTCATACGCCGCGCAGCCAGTCCTTTTGGGGTCCAAGCTGTACTTTGCCAACCCTGCAGGGTCGGAACTTGTCTGCCTGGATCTCAAGAATGGCAAAGTCATCAGAGAGAAGGCATTCGAAGGAGCGTCTGACGTACGCAAGCTGATCGGCGTTGTCCACAAGGGTCATCACACCCTGGCTGCCATCACCACGGACAAGGGAAAGAAGAATGGCCGGCTCATCATCTTGGATGTAAAAACCGGACGGGAAAAATTCCTGGGAGCCGTAGGTCAAGCAGGCGTAAACCTGATCGCCGCCGATCATCACATCGTGTTCTCCACCAGCAGCCAATACCAAAACGTGGTAAGGGTTTTGGAGCCATTTGCCCAGAAAATGGCGGCATAAAGGAACTTAACTCGCTCCCGGAGCATAATGACTCTGGGAGCAATCAATCGCAGCCCAGCGCATTTGGCTGAACAATTGCTCATTGCTGAAACGTCCCTCCGCTGGATGCCCTTATGAAGAAAGCGTTTACCTTGATCGAGCTTTTGGTGGTCATCGCAATCATCGCGATACTGGCCGCCATCTTATTCCCCGTCTTCGCCCAAGCCAAGCTGGCTGCAAAGAAAACCCGGGCGCTGGCCCAAATGAAGCAGCTCGGCACCGCTGTTTACATGTACGCAAGTGATCATGACGACTACTTTGTTCCGTCGTCGATTCGGACCGGCGCTCCCGGTAATCCCGAGATTTGGCCCCCAAAGGTCGAGCCCTACGTGAAAAACAAGGAGCTCTTCGTCGCCCACGATACGGACGGCAAGTTCGCAACGGATTGGACGGTTCGCCATAACCAGTCTATTGGCTTTACCGACGCCGCCGGCGTCGACCTCACGGCGACTCAGTGCGCGGAAGGCGCGGCGTTGCCGGGTTGCGAGGGATTCGCAAGCGCGGCAAACTTCAGCCTCGCCGATGAGCCGGCAAGTGTTGGACTCTTTGCAACGACACCTCATGGAGTGGGCGGCAAATGGAGAGGGTATGTCTTTAATCCATACAACGGACCGGCCGATCCGAGTGGTGTTTACAAGAACGGACTGCCAATCATTGCCGACTATGACTATGTCGTAGCCAATCCGGCCTTAAGCCCAGGAGAAATGAAGCCCATCTATGCTCGATACGGCGCAGACAAGCAAGGCAACGGGATGACGCCCGTGATCTTCGCCGACGGTCACGCCAAGATGTATTCAGCCAAATCGATGAATTCGTTCGGGAAAATCACCTGGCGGTTCCGATAAGGTACTTGGCATCTTAACAAACTTAGTATTAGCATGGAAGGCGGATGTTTGTTAAAAGATCCGCCTTCCGTTCAACGCTAATCAAGTGGGAAATCGGCCTCTTGGTCGGTTTCGGGATTCTGTTTGCCATTTCCTTGATGCGCAATTCTGCCATCGAGCAGGCAATCGTTTCCGACGTGTCGACCGAGCGCCGCATCCACACTTCCCACGAGTTGGAAATACAGCTGGAATCACTGCTTGCGGATGTGGCACTGGCTGAGTCCGGTCATCGCGGCTACCTACTGACGTCCAACCCGCGATTTCTCGACATTTTCTATTCCAATGCCGAGAGCTTTGAACCAGAGTTAAAAAACTTATCGGGAGGATTCTCTTCTCTGGGACTCCCCAGCGCCGACGTCGTCCGCTTGAGCGAACTCATCGGCCAACGGTACCAACACTGGAAAAGAACTCTGGCCGCTTTCGAATCTGGCAAAACGTCAGTCGCAGCAGACTTGCAAATTGCCGGTGAGGGCAAAGACATCACTGACGAGATCAAGAGCATTGTGAACGTCTTGGCCGCCTCCTTGAGGCGAAACAGGGTGCAGCTCACAATGGAGTCCAATGTCTCCGACCTCGCCACGAGCCGAATCAACCAGACCACCGGACTGATGGCGACTCCGATTATCACCCTGCTCTTTTTCCTGTCGTGGCGGGCAGTCCGCGCATACTACGAAGGGATCGAGCGTCGAGTCGCCGCAGCCGGCGAGCTTGAACAGGCCGTGCGCCAACGCACGAGCGAGCTGAAGGCGACCAAGGACGAATTGGAAGCGTTCAGCTATTCCGTCTCCCACGACCTCCGGGGCCCCCTTCGGGCGGTCATTTCCTATGCCAGCATGCTGGAGGAAGACTACGGATCGAAGCTGGATCAGGACGGTAAAGAGTTCCTCGACCGAATCAAAGCCTCGGGTCGGCGGATGAGCGAGCTTATCGATACGCTGTTGGCGCTATCCCGACTTTCCCGAGCCGACATTGCGATCGAAGAGCAAGATGCGAGTGAGATCGCCACAGGAATTCTGAAAGAACTGAGTAATGACGATCCTAACTCGGGCCGCCGTGTGGAAGTCGAGCCCGGTATCCGCCTCATGGCAGATCGAAAGATGCTGACCACCCTGATGGACAATCTCCTTCGAAATGCCTGGAAATTCTCAAGCCAAAACGACCGGCCCGAGATTCGGGTGTTTTATGACGCCGAGAAACAAGCGATCGTAATTCAAGACAATGGCGTGGGATTTAATCCCGACTATGCCAACAAGCTGTTTCTTCCATTTCAGAGGTTGCACAATGACCGAGAATTCGAGGGCACCGGCATTGGCCTCGCGATTGTCGACCGGATCGTCAAGCGGCATGGCGGCCAGATTTGGGCAGAATCCGAGGTTGGAAAGGGCGCCAAGTTCTACTTCCAGTTGGCGCCTGACGCAAGAGCGGTCTGGCGGGAGGACAT
>CAMLEL010000176.1 GCA_946478935.1 uncultured Armatimonadota bacterium | reverse complement strand
CAACAGCCGGTAGCCGTCTTGAGCAATAAATGCCTTCCGAATGCCACGGCCAAGCTCCGTGCGGATGGGAATGTTTTGTAGGTTGGGATCATTCGAGCTAAGTCGGCCTGTCGCAGCCCCAATTTGGTTGTAGGTTGTGTGAATCCGTCCGTCGGTGTGAATCAGTTTCTCAAGCGCGTCGGCATACGTCGACTTCAGCTTGGTCAGTTCACGCCAATTCAGAACTTCCGATGCAATCTCATGTTGCGGTGCAATCTGCAAGAGGATTTCGGCTCCAGTCGCGTAGCCAGTTTTCGTCTTTTGTGCTCCAGGAATTTGCAGCTTGTCGAACAAGACTTCGCCCAACTGTTTTGGTGATCCGATCGTGAATTCCTGACCCGCAAGCTGATAAATATGGGCGGTCACCCGTTCAATTTCGGACTGCAGCGACTTTGAGAATTCACGCAATTGATGGCGATCGGCACCGATCCCGTGCTTCTCCATTTCGGCCAAGATGGGAACGAGAGGAAGCTCCACCTCTTCCAATACTCGCTCCTGCTCCTCCTTTTTGAGTCTGTCCCGCAATGCCGGCTGAAGCAGGTAAAGGGCGGCTGCCATTTCCTCAGGCCTCGTTGGCGGTTGGATATCGAGGTAACCCTGCACCAGGTCCCGCAACGAATAGGAGGATCGCTGAGACTGCAAGACAAAAGCAGCGAGCATCGAATCGAATCCCGGAATGCCGTGCGGTTCCGCCCGAGGGGCCAGTGCGTCCAATCGCTTGAATGCGGACTTGGAATCGTGAAAGATTCCCTTGCCAGGATTTTTGCCAATGTATTCGAGCGCGTCTGCCTCGCTGCACTCTGCCACATCGGCACCCTTCGCCAAGTAGGCTTTGCGCTCTGGATCATCGAAGAGATCGCGCGCCATCGAAGATGAGAAATAGACTGAGTAAGGCTCCTCACCCACAAACTTGGCGAGGCCGACGATATCTCCAACCGGGATCAGCCGAACCTGCAATGCCTCCAATTCGACTTCGGCCGGCGCCATCGATGCTACTGCCCCATCTAGATAGGCCCCAAGGACTTTGTCGGCTCGGCGATGGAGGGATTTGAATTCGTAGGCTTCAAGCATCACTTTGGCCGCTTCGAGTTGGTCGGGAGTCAATATAAACGGCTTGAAGTCGTAATCGAGAGGAACTTTGCGATCGATGGTCGCAAGGAACTTGCTCATTTTCAGCGAGTCAATGACCGGCTCAATCTTCTTGGCATACTTCGGAGGGACTTCTCCGAATTGTTCGAGGATTGCCTCGATGGACCCAAAGGTTTGGATCAACTCGGCAGCGCCCTTGTCTCCAATGCCCGGAACACCCGGGATATTGTCACTGGTGTCTCCCTTGATTGCCTTAAAATCCGGCACCTGTTGCGGCGTTACTCCCCAACGCTCCATGACGCCCTCGGGTCCATAGGTCACCGTATCCGTCACGCCAAGCTTCATTGTTAGGACGGATACGCATTCGTCGAC
This sequence comes from uncultured Armatimonadota bacterium, assembly GCA_946478935.1. The sequence goes on along the minus strand of CAMLEL010000176.1, from coordinate 4,282 downwards.
AAGTTGTAGCGCGTCCAGGTCGCCAGTGACGATCGTCGTATCGTATCCGTTCTCTTCCGCCAGTCGGCTGACGGTTCCGACGATGTCATCCGCCTCGTAACCTGTCACTTCGATCGAAGGAATGCCAAGAGCCGCGATCAGGTCGCGAGCAATCGGCAGTTGAACTTTGAGTTCCTCTGCGGTTTCGCGCCGTGTGCCCTTGTATTCGGCAAATTCCGCATGACGGAAAGTCTTTCCGGGTGCGTCCAGAGCCACCACGATCGCGTCCGGTTTGATGTTCTCCAGCAGGAGAAAGAGCATCTGGGTGAAGCCATAGAGGGCGTTCGTCGGGCGGCCATCGGCGGTGGAAAGGTATCGCGTGGCAAAGAATGCGCGGTAGAGGAGGCTGTAACCATCGATGATGACCAGACGCTTATGGCCCATGGAGCTAAGTTACCCGCGCGAAAGCGTTGTGGCAGACCCAGTATCGACCCGTCAACTATGGAACCTCTAGATTGGGCCGTTGGACTCTTGTTTCGCTTTCCGGTAAACGAAAAGAGTAGGAAAGGTCGTTAGTTGATTATCGCTTCGACGACGTGGTTAAGCGGGAATTTGGATGGGACACAAATGGATTGGAAGGGATTTATTGGTAGTCGGATCTTTCGGTTTGCGAGTGGAGCAGCCCTGTTCGCCAGTGTCTACCTCGCCCAACCTTATCGACCGGCAGTCATTGTCGGTAACTCCATGGCGCCCACTTATCGCAACAATGAAGTCGCTCTTGCCACCACGAACATCGGCCGCTTGAAGAAGGGCGACGTGGTCATCATCGAAGGTCCCTACGGCACGATGGTTAAGCGTGTCGCATTTGCTCCTGGCGACTGGATGGAACTCCGTTACTTTGTCCATCGTTGGCGACCCGCCATCGCTTATCAGTTCGACCGAATGAAGAACTTGAGCAAAGTACCGATCAGCTATACGAGAATCCCGGACGACTACGTTTTTCTGCTTGGTGACAACCCCGTCACTTCGGTGGATTCGAGGACGTTGGGAGTGATGCCAGTTTCCGCGATCCGGGCCAAGCTGGTTAACGAAAGACCATACGACGAAAGCGTTGAACTTTCGCCCAAAGACCTCTAATTTGAACGATGGTTTGAGAAGGAATTGCTTCTCGAACCGTCGAATTTAGAGTCACCGGGTACAATGATCTATCGCCCCGATTGCATTGGGAGATCGGTGCCATCCACTTCTGGCTGAGGAGAATCTGCCTTGAGCGCAATGGTATATCGTCCACTAAGGTACGAGCAGATGATGAAGGCTGCAGAGGCCTACGACGTTCGTGCGCGCCGAATGTTTGGCGGCATGGGTGTCTACACTGGCGAGCGAATGTTCGCCTTTTTGATCGGCGAAGAAATTGGTTTGAAATTGTCCCCGGAGGATTTCGAGGAAGCCATGAACCTGCCTGGCGCAGGTCCACTCCATCCGGACGCGGAGTCTGAACCAATGCGAGAGTACGTGAACATGCCGAAGCAAGTGCTCGACAATATCGACCAATTCATTGTTTGGGTCGAGCGTAGTGCTGGGTACGTTCGCAAGAAAGCCATGCAGGGCTGATATGCGAAGCGACTCGGGTCGTCGAAGACCGGGGCGCTTGGCCGTATTTGGTTGCCTGCTGACTCCGTTGCTGATTTGCGGAGTGGGGGGATTCGTTCTCACTTGGCAGATCAATCGAACCGCCAACAAATTGCCCGTTCATCTCGCTGAGTTGCGGAAGTTGGGGGTCGCCACCGAACCGGCCGACCTGCAACCTGTCCCACGCATCAACGATTCGGAAAATGCTGCCGACATTTATCGCTCGATCGGCGCCCACTTGAATGAGCTGGAAGGGTCACGCGCTGGAGTCGAAGTCATTAAATTGCTCGATGGGTTCGCTGGGCCAAGTGGGAATTCAGCTGACCTGCCAAAAGTCGTTGCGGCCGTCAAAAAGCAGCAGGCCATTTTTAACAGTGCCGAAGAATTGATGGATCGGCCCGGCTTGGACTTCAGAAGGGACTACAACCAGGGGTTTGCGCTCCTTTTCCCCGAATTTGCGGATCAGAAGCGACTTGCCAAGTGGCTCTGTTCCCGTTCCAAGGCTCAGTGGCTGGTGGGGGACCGACGTGCCGCGATTCAAACGCTCAGAATTTCTTACCGGGTTGGCGAACACATCCAACAAGAGTCGTTCCTTATCGCAAACCTTGTTTACACGGCCGTTCAGGCGATCAATCACAACACGCTGTATACGTTTATGGTCGATGCTCGCAACGATCGGAAGACTTTGGCCGAACTCGAGGCGATGCGGCGAAGCGTCCTCCCCGCTCCCGACTTTCGAAAAGCTTTGGGAGGCGAATGGGTCCTCGGTCGCGTGGGGATTGCATCGCTGCGGGGTCCCTCTTCCATTGCCGCTTTGGGAGCTGCCGGCGGCGATCCAAACTCGGAACCTCCCCACTGGGTTGACTTGCTGCTTGGAAATGAGCGAGTCCGCCGAATGTACGAAGCGAAATATGCGGAAGCTTGGTTAAAGCTCTTTCGCCGGCTCCCGGATGACCGAACTGACTGGATTGGAACTTCTTACTCGCTAAGGGTGGTGGTCGATGATATCGACAAGGATAAGTCAATCGAGAACATCTTGAATCGGATTCTATTCCCCATCCTCAATCAAGCTGCCGATGCGGCTGCGTCCCGTGCAGCGGAACAGCAGATGGAACGACTCTCGTTCCTCCTGCTCCATTCCCGAGTCAAGGGGCTCCCCAACAACCTGAGCGGGTTTGGAGATTTGGCGCGTGATCCGTTCGCTGCAAAACCGTTCGGTTACCTTCGACTGGGAAATGGCTTCAAGATTTGGAGCGTCGGACCAGATCGTGTGGATCAGGGCGGTGTCAAGCGGAAGCGTGGGGGCAACGGCACCCATGGCTATGATCTCGTGATGGCATTTGATATGCCGATCGCGGAGGCTTCTCCGCAACGTGCTCCGAGTAGATTTAGCGGACACACGCGTCCATAGTACGATGTCGGAACCAAGGTCCAGAAACTGGCTGAAGATTTCTTGTATTGGCTGCGTGGGGCTCCCGTGCTTGGGTCTTATGCTGGCGTTCGGCTTCGTAAAATGCCAAATCGGTAAAGAGGGGGATAAGCTCGGGCCAGAGTTGGCCAAGCTTCGCGCGATGGGCGTTCCAACAGAGCCCCACGAACTTCAACCCAACCCGCCGGTCCCAGATGCTGACAATGCGGCGCCAATTTATAAGAAGATTGCTGAACTAAAAGCCAGCACCGAGAAACGCGCCAACCGACAGCAGATCCGCATCATGACTGAGTACGGCGGTCATCCTGACGACAAAGGCATTTATGAGTCAGCTTTGGCACTTTACAAGCCCGTCTTCGACCTGATCGACCAATTGCCAACGAAATCAAGGATTGATTTCAAGCGCAACTACGAAGAAGGGTTCGAACTGATGTTTCCCGAGTACGCAGAGATTCGGGCGGTCAGCCGCCTGAGCGGCTCGCGGACTCGATACTGGTTGTCCCGCAAGAACTATGATCGGGCCCTGCACGACCTCGAAATCCAGTATGCGATTTCAAACCAATTGATCGAGGAATACACGCTTATTGGGGGACTCGTTTGCATTGCAAACTATGCCGTTGCCCACGCCTCGCTGGATCGGCTGCTGTACGCCATCCAAGATGATCAGGCCATGCTCGCAAAGGTTGAGCAAATGCTAGTCCGCCGCCAAATCTTGCCAAGCGTTCGCCGTGCATTTTATGGCGAGTTGGTTTTGGGAAGGGTTGGAATTCAGAAAATAAGAAGTATTGGAGAAATCTCGACCGGATTTGGAGATGGATCCAATGGACTTGAAAGTGCGCTCGACCGGGCCACGCTCGGGGACCCAGCTGTCCGCACAATGTTTGAAGCTCGCGCGGTGACCATGTGGCGGGAGCTATTCGAAAACTTTCCAAAAGATGAGCAGGATTGGCAAGGCTTTAAAAAAGCGCTTCAAGACATGGACCACAAGATTCAGAACGATCACTCCGTTCAAAACTTCGTGAATCAAATCATGCTGCCCGTCTTTGATGATTCCGCGAACGCTTATGCCAAGACGGCTGCAAGTCATCGCATTGAGCTGCTGGCCGTCAAGTTACTGCGTCGTCGGCATCAAGGACTCCCCAAAGACTTGACCGCATTTGGCATTCTTGGTGTTGATCCGATCACGGGCAACCCTATGCGATACGAGACCAAGGGAAAGGGATTCAAGGTTTGGAGCGTCGGAGC
>CAMLEL010000175.1 GCA_946478935.1 uncultured Armatimonadota bacterium | reverse complement strand
CGAAACGCGCTCAAAACGCGGGCGGCTTGGCCAGGGTAGATCGCAAACAATAGATCGTCTTCGACCTACCATTTACAAATTTACGCTTTACTTTCCCTTACTTAACCTTCTCCAGAATCTGAGTTACCCGCCAGCGCTTTTCCTTGCTGATCGGTCGCGTTTCCATAATCTCGATTCGGTCTCCTTCGTCGCAACCGAGGGTGTCGTGAGCCTTGAACTTGGTGGTTCGAAGCACGACCTTGCCGTAGAGCGGATGCTGGACTCGTCGCTCGATCTTAACGACAACGGTCTTATCCATCTTGTTGGAGACGACGATGCCTTCACGCGTCTTGCGAAAAGCTCTCGGCTCGGTGGCCGGGGCTTCAACCTGTTCGGCCTTCTTCTTTGCCGGCATTAGCTGTTGCCTCCTTTCTTCTCCGCGATCACCGTCAGAATCCGCGCGATGTTGTGGCGCCGAATCTTCAGGCTGGCGGTGTCGGTCATCTGTCGAAACACCAGGTCTCGCCGCGCCTTGTAGAGGGCCGCTCGCTCCTGCTTCGCCAGATCTTCAAGCTCCGGTACGGATTTATCACGCAGCTCGGTCGTTTTAAGGTCTTTCATTCTTACTCTGCCGACTCCTCGGCCTCTGTTACTTGCGGAATCGCTTCGTAATCCCGCTTGGTCATAAACTTGCACTTGATCGGCAGTTTGAAAATCGCAAGACGCATCGCTTACTTCGCCAACTCTTCAGGTGGGCCTGCCATTTCGAACAGGACGCGACCTGGCTTGACGACAGCTACCCATCCTTCCACCGGCGCCTTACCCTTACCCATTCGGGTTTCGAGCGGCTTCTTGGTGTAGGACTTGTCTGGGAATACTCGAATCCAGACTTTTCCTCCACGTTTGATGTGGCGGGTCATCGCGATACGGGCCGCTTCGATCTGGCGGGAGGTAATCCACGCCGGGTCCTGCGCGACGATGGCATACTCGCCAAAGGAAATCTTATTCCCTTGGGTCGCCTGACCGCGCATTCTTCCGCGGTGCATCTTGCGTCGTCCTTCCTTAACTCGCTTGGGCATCAACATTAGGCTTCACCTCCGGTGGCCGGTTCCACGGTCGCCGGTTCAGTTGGAGCGGGTGCTGGCGCTGGCGTCGCCAATTCTTCTGCTTGGGTGGCTCCAAATGCCGCAGGCGCATCCTCTTCTCGCTCTTTGCGGCGAGGAGTAGCGGCCGCCGCTGCGGCAGCATCCATCTCGCGCAGCTTGCGCTCCGGAAGGACTTCACCCTTGTAGATCCAAACTTTGCAGCCAACCGATCCATAAACGGTGTGGGCGGTTGCCACTCCATAGTCGATATCTGCTCGAATCGTGTGCAGCGGAATCTTGCCGACCTTGTCGCCTTCGGTTCTGGCGATTTCCGCGCCACCCAGTCGACCCGACACCTGAACTTTGATTCCTCGTCCGTTCATTCGCATACATCGCGTCATCGCCTGGCGAATCGCTCGGCGGTGAGAAATGCGCTTCTCGAGCTGCTGGCAGATATTCTCGGCCACCAACTGGGCATCAAGCTCTGGCTGTCGGACCTCGGTGACGTTGACTTGCACGACGTTCGTCGGATCTTCTCGGCGAACCATCCGGTTGAGGAACTCGGTGAGTTCATCGATACCTTTGCCGCCGCGACCGATGATCGCTCCGGGCCTAGCGGTGAAGATCGTAACCTTCACTCGATTGGCTGCGCGCTCAATTTCAACTCGAGACACGTTTCCGAGCCCAACTCGACTCTTGATGTAGCGCCGAATCTTGTGGTCCTGGAGCAGTGCTGCCCCATAACCTTTCTTGTTGTAATACCAATGGCTATCGAAGCCACGGATGACGCCGACTCGTAGGCCGACGGGATGGATTTTCTGACCCACGGTTAGCTGTTCTCCTTATTTTCTTCGACCGTAACCTCTGGTTCTTCAGTGAGAACAGGGGCATCGGTGCCGGCTTCTTCCGGCGCATCGGATTCGGTGACGGGTGTTGCTTCCTCCACGACCGTTTCAGTGGTTTCCACTGCTTCCGGTTCGGCGGCAACAACTTCCTCGACCTTGGTATCGGTCACTTCTTCAGCAGGAGCCGCCACGGCTTCTGCCTTCGCCTCATCGGACTTCTTACCCTTCTTGGGCTTGGCGGCAGCGAATGTGGGTCGCGGCTTGGCCTTGGTTCCATGAGGCTTGACGGCCTTCGGCTGCTCGACATCCTCGACCACCACGGTAATGTGGCTGGTCTTCTTGACGATTCGATTGCCTCGACCCATAGCGCGAGCTTGCATCCGCTTCAATCGCGGACCTTCGTCGACCATGATCGTCTGAATGTTCAACGTGTCTGCCGACATGCCATGGTTCTCTTCGGCATTGGCGATCGCGCTGACCAAAATCTTTCGCAGAAGCTTGGCGCCTTTGCTGGTGTGATATTGCAAAAGGGCCGCTGCATGCACAGCATTCCTGCCCCGAACCTGATCCGCAATGATGCGAACCTTTCGTGGCTGGACTCTCATATACTTTCCGACTGCTCTGACTTCCATCGTATTTCAGTTCCTTATCGGAGCTTCGCACCCCGTTCGGCGATCTGGCCGCCGTGACCTCGGTAAGTGCGAGTCGGAGCGAATTCACCCAGTTTGTGGCCGATCATGTTTTCGGTGACGAGCACCGGCACATGCTTGCGACCGTCATGGACCGCAAAGGTGTGGCCCACAAAATCAGGTGTGATCGTCGAGCGCCGAGACCAGGTCTTGATCAGCTTGCGCTCACCTTTTTCATTTAGATTGATCACCTTCTTCATCAGGTGGTCATCCACAAAGAATCCTTTTTTTAAGCTTCTTGCCATTATCTTTCCTGTGTTAACCTTCCCCGTTTCGGGGGGCAGTGCACTTCGAGTTTGGAGTTAGAAGTTCGGAATCGGATCATGCCAAATTCCAAACCTCCAATCCTCTCCTTACCCGTTCCTCCTTCGAACAATGAACTTGTTCGAACGCTTGTTACTTCGAGTCTTTTCACCGAGGGCCTTGTTGCCCCATCGGTCGACTGGACCCTTACGGCGTCCAACCGGCGATTTGGCTTCACCACCACCATGGGGGTGGTCTCGCGGAGACTTGACAACTCCACGAACGTGAGGCTTGCGGCCGAGGCCGCGGTTCTTACCCGCCTTTCCGATCGATTCGTTCTCGTGCTCGGCGTTGCCAACTTCGCCGACGGTGGCGCGACAGGTGTTATGCACCATGCGCATTTCACCGCTTGGCAAGCGCAAGGTCACATAAGTACCTTCCTTTGCCATCACCTGGGCTGCAGCTCCGGCCGAGCGGACCATTTGACCGCCCTTATTAGGCTGGAGCTCAACGTTGTGCACAAGGGTACCGAGGGGAATGTTCTTCAGCTGAAGCGCATTGCCTGGAAGGATGTCTGATCCTTCACCGCTTTGGACACGTTGGCCAACGGCCAAGTTCTTCGGTGCGAGGATGTAGCGCTTCTCTCCATCGAGATAGTGCAGCAAGGCGATCCGGCAGGTGCGGTTGGGATCGTATTCGATCGCCGCGACCTTGGCCACGACTCCGTCCTTGTTCCGCTTGAAGTCGATCATGCGGTAACGAGTCTTGTTACCCCCGCCACGATTGCCTGAGGTCAGGCGACCGCTGCTGTTGCGACCTCCGGACTTCGGCTTGGCCTTCGTGAGCTTCCTTTCCGGCTTGCCCTTTGTGATTTCCTCGTAGGTGCCGGTAATCATGAATCGCCGGCCCGGCGAGGTTGGTTTATATTGTCGAGTAGGCATCTTAGACTCCGTAATCCTCCAACAGCTGGCCCTTGGCGAGCGTCACGATCGCTTTCTTGCGATCCGGCTCATATCCAACGCTTCGCTGACCGCGTCGCCGCTTCTTGCCCAAGACGCGAACCGTCCGCACGCTCTCGACGCTGATCGCCTCGCCCTTTTTCTTTCCGGCGTTGTAGATCGCTTCGATAGCTTGCTTGATCTCGATCTTGTTCGCGCTTTTTGCCACGATGAACGTGTACTTGCGAACCAAATCCTTCTCGTCCTTCACCGCGGCATCGCCATAGCTCATCGCCACTGACTTCTCAGTGATGTGCGGAGCGACAATGATATCGTGTGGGTTCTTCACTTGGCCCAAACCTCCTCGATCTTGGTCAGCGCTTCCTTCGCGATCAGAACCTTGTGGGCCACCATCACGTCTCGGGCGGAAAATGCCGAGGTCTTGGCCGCTTCGGTCTTGCCTGCAGTCGAGGCCGGAGCCGTGCGAACGGTAACGTTTGGCAGGTTGCGGAAGCTCTTGTAAGTCACTTCGTCGTATTGCGGAAGGACCACCAGGAGCCTTCGCTGACCCTCCAGACCCACAGCCTTCAGGAATTCTTGAGCGGACTTCGTCTTCGGTTCGGCAAATGCGATCGCATCGGCGACCACGAGGTTTTCGCTCTGAAGCTTCTGGTTCAACGCTCCGAGAATTGCGGCTCGTCGCTCTTTCTTGTTAACCTTCTTTTCGTAGTCTCGCGGAGTCAGCGCCAGCGCCATACCACCATGGGCATAGTGCGGAGCGCGGATCGTTCCCTGGCGAGCATTACCCGTCTTCTTTTGCTTGTAGGGCTTGCGACCGCCGCCTCGAGCTTCGCTGCGAGTCTTGGTCTTCTGGGTTCCCTGCCGCTTGTTGGCTTCTTCGGCGACAACGGTTCGGTGAACCGTGCTTACCGACGGATTGGCCTCGGCGATGGCCTTCGACACTTCGTGGGTGCCAACCTTTTTGCCGTTCTTATCTTTAATCTCAATGGATGCCATGTTGATTACCCCGCCGCCTTGTTGATCACAACCAACGCACCGTTCGGACCGGCCACGCTGCCATCGACGAGAATGAGATTGCGCTCAGCGTCTACCTTCACGACCTTCAAACCCTTCTGGGTTACAGTCGCGTCGCCCATGTGACCGGGCTTGCGAACGCCTTTGAAAACTCTTTGTGGACCCGTGGCGCCACTCGATAGTGGACGTCGGTGGGTCATGTAGCCGTGAGTCATATGTTGACCCTTGAAGTGGTATCGCTTGACGCCGCCGGCAAATCCACGCCCCTTGCTCTTGCTGGTGACAGTGATTTTTTCGCCCGCCTCAAACAGATCGGCCTTGAATTCTTGACCCAGCTCAATTCCAGCGGTCTCCGACACGCGAAACTCTTTAAGCGTGCGAAGGTTCTTGTCGACTCCAGCCTTCTTGAGATGACCGAACTTGGGAAACGTAAGATGCTTCTCTTTTGCTTCACCAAATCCGACCTGAACGGCGTTGTAGCCATCGGTCTCTTCAGTCTTCAGCTGCGTCACGTACACTGGCCCGGCCTCGATTACGGTAACCGGCACCATTTTTCCCTCTTCGGTAAAGAGGTGAGTCATACCTATCTTGGTTCCCAGGATTCCTGAGATCATTACTGCTCCTTTTGGGCTCCGCTCCGACACGTCGAACCGTTGCACCGTTTTCCGTTCTTCAGTCAGCTTCGTTTGCCTGGCGAGGCGCTCGGTGCGGTCGTTGCCCCGAATGAACTGGGTCGACTCACGCCTCCGGCTTGAAGCCGCTGAGCTAGCGGTCCATAAGGACCGAATTGGATTTATACCCGCGAAGCTGGCTGAGTGTCAAGCGATAGGACCTAGAGGCTTCGAGGCGGAGGCTTTTGGCTTTTCGCGATCATCGACTGGAAGTGGCCCCGCACCATATGACGGAGATTTGTGAGATATTTTCGAATTACTTACTTTTTTCAGGATCATTTCCCCAGGATACGGCGTCAT
>CAMLEL010000174.1 GCA_946478935.1 uncultured Armatimonadota bacterium | reverse complement strand
TAGGCAGCGGTGCGCATGTCCGTCTTGTGGGCTTTCATGGTGCCGTCCACTGAGGCGTAACTGTGCCGCATGATCCGAGTGAGCTTGTTGTTCACTTCATTCTCTTCCCAGAAGAAGTTCTGCAGGTCCTGCACCCATTCAAAGTAGCTGACGATGACGCCCCCGGCATTGGCCAGAACATCTGGTACGACAAGGACGCCCTTGTCGGAGAGAATGTGGTCAGCCTCAGGTGTACACGGACCGTTTGCTCCCTCCACCACGAGCTTGGCTTTGATTTTGTCAGCGTTTTCTTTGGTGATCTGCGCTGCAATCGCGGCCGGAATCAAGATATCGCATGGCAATTCGAGAAGTGCAGTGTTATCGACCTGCTGCGCGTCCTTGTATTCCCTGATGCCTCCTTCACGTCCGCTGTACCGGTTGACAAGCTCGGAAATCGGAAGACCTTTCTCGTTGTAGATGCCACCCAGCGCATCGCTGATGCCCACCACAACCGCACCCGATTCTTCAGCCAGCTTGGCGGCGACAGAGCCAACATTGCCAAATCCCTGGATGACCACTTTGGCGCCGTTCATGTTCATGTTTATGGTCTTGGCGGCTTCCTCCGCTGCAACAACCACGCCACGTCCCGTCGCTTCCACGCGTCCCTCTGAACCGCCCAACTCGATCGGTTTGCCCGTTACACAGCCCGGCACCGTGTGCCCGGTATGCATGGAGACGGTGTCCATAATCCATGCCATCACTTGGGCATTGGTGCCAATGTCTGGAGCGGGGATGTCGCTCCGCTCACCGACCAAGATGCCAATGTCTGAGATGTAGCGGCGAGTCAGCTTTTCAAGCTCGCGCTTGGAGAGCTGCTTGGTGTCCACCTTTACTGCGCCCTTGGCTCCACCGTAGGGGATGTTGGCGACCGCGCACTTCCAGGTCATCCACATGGCCAAGGCCGTCGTTTCTTCTACGTCGACATCCGGATGGTAACGGATGCCACCTTTGGTGGGGCCGCGACTCGAGTTATGGTGCACTCGATATCCCTCAAAGACAGCCACTTCGCCATTGTCCAAAACCACCGGAAAGTGGACAACAAGCTGTCGTACCGGCTGCGCCAAAACGGCGTGCAGCCCTTCATCCAAGTCGAGATATTTTGCGGCCACAGCGAGTTGCTCGCGGGCCATTTCAAGAACGTTGACGTGTTGGCTCATGCTTCATACCTGAAGGCTCTTCCGTGAACTTGAACCTAAGCGAGATTAGGCGGTTTGCGGACCGAGAATCCTTCTCAGCAACGCGTGAACGGGTACCGCTAGGACGCCGTTGACCATCGCTGATGCTATTGTAGCTCCGATGAAGCTGACGATGCCGGTCGGCGGGGCGAAAAACATGAGCACCAGTTGGGCAAAAACCGTGACGATAACCGCGTTCACCGCCGCTGACAATGAATTGGCATCTAATCCAAAGCTTCGAGCCCATGCAACGCAGAATCCAGTAATGGTCCGACTGAAAATGAACTGGGACATATTCGCGCCGGTAATTGCTCCGGCAAAGAGTCCGGCCAAAAATCCAATGGTGCCTCCGCCGATTCGACTTGCATACATGCACAGCACCGAGAGGATCGTCAGCAGGAAGTCGGGCTGGGCACCGAATATGGACATTCGCGGAGCGACTGCCTGCTGGAAGACTGCCCCAATCCACAGGGTAACAATGCACACCAAGACGCCACGAAAGCCTTTCATTTGAGGACGAGAACCTCTCGGACATTTCCCATCGAAACACTCGGAAAAACCTCGACCCGCTTCGAACCGGTGGTTGGGTCGCTATAGATCTGGCTTACCCGTCCAATCGGAATGCCTCTTGGGATCAGTCCGCTATATCCCCATGTTGCCACGAGGTCCCCACTTTCCACAGGCATGGAGGCATCGATCGTAAGGACAAGCACAGAGGCGTTCTCACCCTTGATCAACCCAGGTGAGGGAGGATTCCGACTCACCACCAAAGCGCCGATTTTGCGATTGGGGTCCGAGAGAAGAATCACCTGCGAGTCGCGCTCGCCGACCGTTTGCACCGTGCCCACAAGGCCCTCACCGGTCACAACTGCCAGACCGGCCTTCAGGCCCTCGTTCTTACCGACAGAAAGGGTGATGCGATTCTCCTGCGGAAAGTAGCCGATGACATGGGCCGGAACCTTGGTCCTCCCCGGCAGATCCGGCAATCCCACCACCCCTCGACGGGAAACAATCTCGCGGTTCAGGCGGTCCACCGTTTCCATGTATTGCCGCGCGATCAGGTCCAGTTGTTTGAGCGAGCGATTCTGCTGTTTTAGATCGGCAGCGCCAAGTATTCCGCCGAAAAAGTCCGAGGTGGAGTTGGCCACTTGCCCAACGCCTGAGGCAACCGGGTTCACGGTGATTCGAATCGCGTTGCTGGCGAAGTCCGGCCGGCCCGCGGTTCTTGCCGCGCTCTGCGCCCTACCGAGCAGGGCGCCGAGGATGCACAGAACCAGAAGTACCAGGAAGTCTCGGCCGGCAGACTGTTTCACGTCTTTGAGGACTTTTCGAGCATTTTCCGGATTAAGGGGTTCTCGTGGAGTCCCTCAACAACAATTCCAGTTCCCTTGACGACACAGCTTAAAGGATCAGGGGCAATGTGCACCGGCATGAGCGTTTCTCGGTGGATCAGTTCATCGAGCCCCCGTAAAAGCGCTCCACCGCCAGCGAGCACAATTCCATGATCCATTGCGTCCGCCGCCAACTCAGGCGGAGTCGCCTCCAAGGTTAGTTTCACGGCCTCGACAATGGAATTCAACGGCTCTTGAATAGCCATCCTGACTTCCTCGCTCGATATCGTTGCACTGCGCGGTAGCCCGGTCACGAGGTCGCGTCCCTTGACCTGGATCTCCAACTCCAATTCGAGCGGTACAGCGCTGCCCACTTCGATCTTTGTTTGTTCGGCGGTTCGGTCTCCGATGTATAGGTTATAGGCACGCCGGACGTAGCTTGCAATGGCCTCATCCAATTCGTCTCCGGCAACCCGAATGGATCTCGAGTGGACGATACCGCCCAAAGAGATTACGGCCACCTCGGTGGTCCCTCCACCAATGTCCACGATCATCGATCCGCTGGGTTCATCGACCGGCATCCCGGCGCCAAATGCGGCCGCCATCGGCTCCTCGATCACATATGCCTGACTGGCGCCTGCGTTCTTCGACGCTTCGATCACCGCTCGGCGCTCGACCTCGGTGACCCCACTGGGAATCCCGACGACCACCGTTTTGCGAACAAGGAAACGGTTGCTGACCTTGCTGATGAAGTGCTGAAGCATCTTCTCCGTCTGGTCGTAGTCGGCGATGACGCCATCCTTGAGAGGGCGGGTTGCAACGATATTGGCGGGCGTGCGGCCCAGCATCCGTTTGGCCTCTTCACCCACGGCAACTACCTTGCCGTCATCCCGATTGATCGCAACGACACTCGGTTCACGCAGAAGAACGCCGCGACCACCAACGTGCACCAGGGTATTGGCCGTACCCAGATCTATTCCAATATCCCGGCCGAATTTGTTGAAGAAGCGGTGGAAAGCGTTCATGCGATAGCTACTCTTCATCGACGTTGATCTCTCCCGTATTCAATCGTTTCGCAAGCGTTTCTTGGGAGATCGCAGAGAGAATGATTGCCGAATCGGAGGTGAAAATGACCGATTTTGTCCGGCGGCCCTGCGTGGCATCGATGAGATTGCCAGATTTGCGAGTTGCCTGGATCAGGCGGCGCATCGGGGCCGACTCGCTGCTAACCATAGCAACGATTTTGTCGGTCATAACGAAATTGTAAAAACCCACGTTAAGGACAGCCGGGGTGGGCATGCAGAAAACTCCTAGGAAATGGACTAGCCTAAGAGTTTGGCTTATTTGCGAAGCCTAGCGCAATTACCTGCCCATGGCAGCGCCGCCAATTCCAGGCTTGGAGCCACCCATTGCTGGCGCGCCCATGGCAGGAGCGCCCATTGGGCCACCCATACCTGCACCAGGGCCACCGCCAGAATTGCTGCCGGAACCGCTGGGAAGGGCATTGGCCATCACGGGATCCGCTTGAGGCAGCGCCGGGGGTTGAAGGTTTACGGCCTCAGGAGCGGCTTGGGCTTGCGGCTCTCGCTTGGTGCCAAAGCAGACGCCAGCGATGATGAGCGCGAGAACGATCGCGACGATCGAAATAATGAGGTCGTTTTGATTCTTCATGGCCGTTCTGAATTGTAGACGCGATCACGCCAACTAGATGTTACACCCTAGTGGCGGAAGTGGCGCACGGAAGTGAAAACCATCGCGATGCCGAGTTCGTCGGCTCTTGCAATGACTTCCGGGTCCTTCTTGCTCCCTCCTGGCTGAACGATGGCAGTAATACCTGCCGCCGCTGCTGTCTCGACACTATCCGGAAATGGGAAAAAGGCGTCGCTCGCCAGGCAAGCGCCATGAGTGGCCTCTCCTGCCTGATCTAGAGCGAGCCGAACCGACTGGACCCGGTTCATCTGGCCCGCGCCGACTCCCAACAAGTGTTTCTCACGACCAACCGCGATTGCATTTGACTTGATGTGAGGGATAACCGCCCACAAAAATCTCAGTCCCGCCAGCTCTTGGGGGTTCGGCTGTCGCGAGGTAACGACTTTCCATTCAAGACCAGGGTCCTCATCGGTGTCCTGAATGATTGCGCCGCCCCGAATGGACTTGATCGAAAGAGTTGGTGCTTGAGGAGGCATAGGAGCTGCCAACAACCGAACATCTCGACCCCATCCCGACCGGTTCTCAAAGATCTCGCGGGCCGCGTCGCTGAAATCCGTCCCGATGACGACCTCGAGAAAGTTGCCTTTCTCGGTCATGGCAAGTGCGGCAGACTCGTCGATCGAGCCATGGAACGCCGCAATGCCCCCGAAAGCTGAGATCGGATCGCTGGACCGAGCCAGCCGGTAACTCTCACCCAAGTCCGCGGCGGAAGCCGCGCCGCAAGGATTGCCGTGCTTGATAATTGCGCAGGATCCCGGCGGAAGGTCCGCGACCAATTCCCACGCTCCGTCGGCGTCGTTCAGATTGTTGTAGCTCAGTTCCTTGCCCCAGAGCTGCCGAGCCTGAGCGATCCCCGGTTTGGCCAATGGATCGACGTACAGGGCCCCGGTCTGGTGCGGATTCTCGCCGTACCGAAAGTCCAGGGATCGCCGATAGCCGATCGTGAGGGTTTCCGATAGCGCCTCGTCGTCCGCTGCCTCCGTCAAGTACCGAGCGATCATCGAATCATAAAAAGCCGTGTGACGAAAGGCCTTTGCGGCCAATGACCGCTTCAGCGAGTCATCGTCAGCATAGACGGATTCGAGAACTCGACCATAGTCGGAGGGATCCACCACCACAATGACGTTGGCGTGGTTCTTTGATGCGGCCCGGATCATTGCGGGGCCACCAATGTCAATGGATTCGATCGCCTCCTCAAACTGGTGAGGATGCGTGACCGTTTTTTCAAAGGCATACAGATTGACGCAGAGGACGTCGATGCCCTTGATACCGGCATCGCGCATGGCCGAGCGGTGGGTGTCATCCCGCCGATCGCCCAGCAGTCCCCCATGGACCAACGGGTGGAGTGTTTTAAGGCGACCATCCATCATCTCTGGAAACCCAGTCACATCTGACACGTCGGCGACTACCAGTCCGGCGTCCCGCAGCGCCTTTGCCGTTCCACCCGTGCTGATGAGTTCAAAACCCCGCTCAACTAGACCTTTGGCAAAATCGACGATGCCATCGGAGGATCGGGCACCTTCTTCTCCGCTTCC
>CAMLEL010000173.1 GCA_946478935.1 uncultured Armatimonadota bacterium | reverse complement strand
CGCCAAATGCCGGCAGGATCATGATGTAGACGGCCGGGTGCGAGTAGAACCAGAAAAGGTGCTGGAACAGGACCGGGTCGCCGCCAAGTTCTGGACTGAAGATTCCGATGCCCGTCCAGCGCTCGACCATAACCAGACCAAGGGTGATGGCGATAACCGGTGTACCGAGCAAGATGACGACCGATGTCGCGTACATCGCCCAGGCGAAGAGCGGCATGCGGAACCAGGTCATGCCCGGCGCTCGCATCTTGTGGATCGTAACGATAAAGTTAATTCCGGTGAAGATGGAGCTGAATCCCGCCAAGAAAGCGCCGAGGATCGCGAGGCTGATCGCACCGTGCGAATAGGTTGTCGATAGTGGCGTGTAGAACGTCCACCCAGTGTCGACTCCGCCGATGCACATGGCCCAGGTGATCAACACGCCGGCCGCCATGAACACGTACCAGCTAAGTAGGTTTAATCGTGGAAAGGCAAGATCACGTGCACCGATCATGATCGGTAAGACAAAGTTCCCCAAGACCGCCGGAACCGACGGAATCAGGAACAGGAAGATCATGACAATGCCGTGTGCACTGAAAACCTTGTTGTATGTTTCCGTCTCCAGCAGAACGCCCGTCGGCGATGTGAGTTCGATTCTTATCAGGGAGGCGAAAATGCCGCCCACCATGAAGAACACGGCGGTGGAGATTAGATACAAAATGGCGATCCGCTTATGGTCGCCGGTGAGCAGCCATGATCGAAGCGAACGACCGTTGGTAAGGTAGTTCAGCTCTTCCTGCTCGGGATGCTCGGTATCGATTGTTGTCGCGCTCATTATCGTTGTGCTCCGCTCTCAGTGGACATTGCGCCAACCGAAAGGTTGCCTGGTTTGGATCCGGGCATCGTAACCCCTTCCTGGGCTATTGCCCCGACCGCCAAATTGGGTTCCGAACCACCGGTCACGCCCTTCTTGGCGTCCATTGCCGTCTTGGTGGCTGCAGTGGGTCCGCTGGTGCCAAGGGACTTCACGTAGGCGATCATGTTCAAGATCTCCTCTTCCGTGACGTCGTTGTAGGCAGACATGGTGTTCGTGTATCCGGCATTGATCACTTCATGGGGATCGACCAGTGATTTCCGGAAGTAGGCTTCATCCGCCACCACTGAACTGCCGTTGGTGAAGACTCGTCTCTTGCCGAAAAAGCCATAGAGCGATGGCGCCCTTTCTGTGTCCTTGGCCTCGTGGCAGTTTCCACAAGCCAGGCGATCGTACGTTTCCGCGCCCCGCTGCTCCATGGTGAGCACCTTCATATCGGCGCCTCCATTTTTGAGCCATTCAGCGTACTTCTGCGGCTCCATCGCATAAACATAGCCGCCCATCTCAGAATGCTGTCCGCCGCAATACATGTTGCAGAACAGGTGATAGACCCCCGGCTTGGTGGCCGTAAACCACTGCGTGGTGTAGCGGCCAGGTACGACCATGTACTGGATGCGGAACTCGGGAATGTAGAAAGCGTGAATGACATCCTGAGAGATCATCGTGAGCCGTACCGGCTTGCCGACCGGTACGTGCAAGGTGTTGTTCTCTCGAACTCCGCTTGGAGCGTGCTGGGCATGCCACATCCACTGTTTTCCAACAATGAAGACATCCATCGCGTCCTTTGGCGGCGTTCGCATCTCCACGAACAGCCGCGCTCCGAAGAAGAAGAACACCAATCCAAGAAGCGTCGGGATAATCGTCCAGGTGAGCTCCAGGGGCATGTGCTCATAAATTGGGCGGGACCGATCGACCTTGCTGCCCTCTCGGTATCGAATTGCAAAGAATAGAACCAGCGCACCAATCAGCGTTGTGAAGACCACCGTCAAGATGGTCATCGTATAGAAGATCGCATCGTGCTGCAGCGCGAAGTTGGAGGCTTGCTCGGGTGCGACTGGGAAATTAATCAGCTTTGGCATGTTAAACCGTTCCGTGGCGTCCTAGGCGCGGGTCGGTGATCCTCCTTCTGGCTGCGCTCGGCGACCTTTGACAACCATGACCCCGATCCAAGTGAAAAGTCCAAGTGCGAATAGTCCGGCAAGGAGGCTGACGACATTCTTGATCACCAGGCTCCGCTCGCCAGTGATTGGATCGATCATGACGCAGCCGAGGAGCACGGTCTCGGCTTCTTTGCCGATTTCGTTGCGATCGGCAAGCGACAGCGCCTGAATCATCACTGGCTTGGGATATTCAGCACCCGTGACGTACTGGGCAACCTTTCCGGAGGCGGTTAGCACCATCAATCCGGAAGGGTGATTGATCCGGCCATCCGTTTCGTCGTAGTCGAATCCAAATCCAATGGCATTGGTGACCTTGCGGATGTCTTCCATTCCACCCGTGAGGAAGTGATAACCCTCCTGATTTGTTTCGCCCTTCATCACCTTCAGCAGGCTGACCTTCTTGTTCAGTGCGAGGTCTGGCGTTTCCCGGGGATTGATGCTCAGTAAGACGACGTCGAAGTCCTTTCCAACTTTCCAAGCTCGCTCGGATCCATCGGGCCCCTTGTTCGGCTCCTCGATCTTCGCAACGGTCTTCAAAAGATTGTCGATCTCTTTGCCGCAGACCCCTCGGCACAGAAAGAACATTGGCAGCAAGATGACGGGCCGCTTGCCAAGAATCGATGCCATGCGGACTTCTTTTCCGGTTTCATCTTTGAAGACCGCCTCGGCGGGAACCTGCGCCCCGAGCTTTTGATCGATCTTCATTCGGGATAGGGACTGCCGGAATGGCGTCTGCGCGGGCGCAAGCGCCGCCAAGATCGCCGCCAATCCCAAAACCAGAGCCGTTCGCTTCAACTTACTGTCCTCCCTCCTGTGCTGGTAGTTTCGCTCCGCGTTCAGCGGAAAGTTTGATCGCCTGTTCGATCGAAATCCGATGCGCACCTTTCGCATAAGCAGATTCGCCCGTCGAATTCAGAACCTTGGCTTCCTCAATCCGCATGTCTTTGATGGCCGTCTTTGCCGTCACGTTTGTCTGCAAGATCGGGTTGGGTGACTTCGGAATCTTGGTGGACCGCAGGTCATTAACGCCCGTCGAGTCCGGAAAGGCGTTGAACCCGTAGTGCAGAATCGCCCAAGCCAAGATGTAACTGAAAAAGGTGAAGGCGAAGAAGATCATAGACACCTTGAAGATGTTCTTCGGGTGGATATCTTTCTGCTCGTATCCCAGTTCAACCAGCGGATCTGTCTTATGGTCAGTGTGCATGGGCTGCCTCCGTCAATCTCGGGTCGTAGCTCGGCATCAAGGGCGCTCGGGCAACCGCCTTGGAGAAGCCGAAAACCCAGAGTCCTCCCAATCCGACGAGGGCCACGAGGTCCCAAATGCTCGGCATCGGAGTCGGTCGCATCGAGGGCATGATCACGTAGTACATGTCGATCAGCCTGAATACCAGGATCCAGCCGCAAATCTTGATCAAGAGATTGGGTTGGGCTTTGATCCTCGGCGATAGGAGCGCGAAGAATGGAACAAAGAATTGGCCCAGCATAACCGCCAATCCGATTGCGTTCCAGCGGCCCTCGGAGCGTCGAACAAAATACGTGATGAACTCGGGAATGTTGCCGGACCAGATGATGAGGTATTGGCTGAATGTGGTGTAACCCCAAAGCATCGTGAAAGTGAACATCAGGTTGCCCATATCCCGCGTCCAAGCGTGAGTGACGACGCCGTTATAAGGATCTTTATCCTCATTCAGGACCGCAATGATGGTGAGGAATGCCAGCCCGCTGAGGGCCATTCCGACTGCCCACCAAGCGCCGTAGATCGTCGATGACCAGGTCGGCTCCAGACTCATGACCCAGTCCGTGAACGCGAAGGTAACGGTCAAGGTGAACACAACCAATCCCGGCGATGCCCAATTGGTCCGCATTGACTGCTCGCGCACATCTCGGCTCCTGTCTTGCCGGATGGTGGATTCCGTCATCTTCCATGAAAAGAAGATCCAGATCGCGAAGTAGATAAGCGCCCGGACGGTAAACCCGGTGGCATTCAGATACCAAGCTTTGGCATGAAGCATATGGTCGCTTGCTGCCTTTACATGATCGGCCCAGGGGTAAAGGATGGGATTCCCCGCGAGCACCGTGTAAAGGATGGGCAGGAACGCCACAAAGAGCAGGATCAAATTAAGGACGCTAGCGCCGGCCTCCATCAAGCGAAGCACCGGCAACCCCCACTTTGCATTCAGGCAGTGCTTGAGCAGCATGAGACCCTGGCAGCCCAATGAGAGCGAGAGCCAGACAATCCATGCGAATAGGTAGGCCTGCCAAGCTGCTGCTTGATTCCCGATCAAACCGGCAATCATGATGCCGATCCCAACCAACCCCAAGAGCCCACTAACCGGTCCCAAACGGGCCATCGTCGAGCGATTTACAACGTGCGATTCAGCCATTAGTGACCCGCGCCCTCCGTGGTTGCGCCAACCGTGTGATCCTCAGCTTTGGGCTTTGCCGCCGGGAATCTTGATTCCGCATCGGCCAATTCTGCGGGGTTCGCGTGCTGGCTTAGTTGGAGCGTGCGCACGTAAGCCACAATCGCCCAGCGATCTTGCGGTTCGACGCGAGACGCGTAGCTGTACATGGATCCGTAGCCATTGGTAATCACATCGTAAAAGTGGCCGACCGGCATCTTCCTCAACCGCTCGGTGTGGTAATTGCCAACCGGTCTCCGCAGTGTGAACCCACGCTGAGCAATCATCCCTTGGCCATCGCCCAGTTGGCCGTGGCACGGCGAACAAAAGATCGTAAATCTCTCCTTGCCCCGGCGAATCAACGCCTCAGTGACCGGCAGCGGAAATTCGGTGATCAGCTTGCCGCCCTTGAAACCCGTGTAGAACGCTTCGTCCAGCCGCAAATGACCCCGAGCCACCGTTCCCTCAACGAGTGGCCTCGCTGTGGAACCGTCCGCATAGAACTTGCTTTCCTGGTACGGCTCGTGAATTTTCGGCTGTGCCCACATATCGGTATGGCACCCAGCCGCAATTGCGCCCACCAGAGCCAGAGAAAGCTTGGCGAAAGGCTTCATTCGTCGGCTCCCGGCGATTCCTTCACCAGCGACACGTTATTCGCATCCATTGTTTCCATGAACTTCTTCGTTTCGGTCTCATCGAACTGAGCGTCGTCGGCTTCAATCGCCAAGAAGAACTTGTCTTGGCTCGCCCGCTCAAAGTTCGGGGTATTGAAGGCTCCGTGGTAAGGTTGGGGCAAACGGTTCAGCGCGAGCATGCCCAAAAAGGCTCCGAATGATGCGAACAGAATCGTGCACTCATACATCACCGGAAAGAACATCGGCAGCGAGTTGAGCGGCTTGCCACCAACGTTCAGCGGATAGTCGATGACTGAAACGTAATACTGCAGCAGGTATCCGCAAGTCGCTCCGATCATGCCTCCCATAAAGACAATCCAGGGAACCTTTTCGTCCTTGTATCCCACTTTGTCAACAAGCCCGTGAATGGGGAACGGCGTGTACGCCTCCAGTCTCTTGTAGCCTGCCTCGCGTGCTTGACCCGCAGCCACCAGCAGCTGCTCCGGACTGTCAAACTCGGCGACGACACCGTAGGTCGGTAACGATTTCTTCAGCAGCATTAGTGGACAACCACCTCCGTGTCCTCTTCTCTATCATGCTTGTCGTGCGATTTTTGCTTGAAGAGCAGGTCCTTCATTTCGAACATATTGATCACCGGCAGGAATCGGATGAAGAGCCACATCATGAAGAAGAAGAGGCCGATCTTTCCGAAGAAAATCGTGAAGTCCACGATGGTCGGGTAGTACATTCGGTCGCTGGCCGGAAGATAGTTGCG
Organism: uncultured Armatimonadota bacterium; assembly: GCA_946478935.1. The sequence continues at coordinate 4 of CAMLEL010000173.1, read as the reverse complement.
CATC